>NZ_JAAKYZ010000007.1 GCF_015229955.1 Campylobacter concisus | reverse complement strand
CTTTGCTTTTGTATTGTAGTCAACCATGAAATAATCCTTTTTAAAATAAAATATTTTAATAAATTATAAAAACAACATATGTTCGCAACTTTTATTGAACTATTCGCAACTTTTATTGAATTTCACAGCCACCACCAAATATTGAACTTTTTGTCGAGGTGTGATGTGGCGAGCGAAAAGCTCTAATACTTGTAAATTCGCTATCTTGAAGGTTTAAAGAGCGGTAAGCGGCAGACTTTAGCACCTCTTCTAGGCTTTGTGGCGCCATGATATAAACGAGGCGTTTTGCACACATGCTTTTGCCGCTACCTGGACTGCCTTCAAATAAAATATTGTGCATGCCAACAGCTGCAATAATGCAGGCTCTTTTAGCTCTTTCTTGACCCAAAACATCCTTAAAATCAAGCTCGAAGTTTAAATTTGGAACGTATCTTTTACCAGAAATTTCTATCACATTTGAAAATAGTTCATGAGTAGCGTTAAAACGTATACTTTTTGCAAATTCTGCGTCATTAAAAAATCTAATCGCTTCCTCTAGAGTACTAACCGCACAAATCTCTAAATTTGGGATCATAGAAGCTTTTTGCGCTATCTCTTTTGGCACTAAGACTTTTACGTTTTTTACCTGCGTGCTTAAAAAAAGTAAAATAGAAAATAAATTTGCTGTGCTTTTTACGCTTCCATCAAGCCCAAGCTCGCCAAAGACAAAAATTTTCTCTAAGCTTTTTACCTTTTGAAGGGCGATTAAAAGGGCGATACTTAGATCAAAATGTGAGCCACTCTTTGGCAGATCTGAAGGAGATAAATTTATGGTTATCTTTTGTGCTGGGAAGGAAAAATCAAGTGCTAGAAGTGCTGCCTTTACGCGTTCTGTACTCTCTTTTATGCTTGTGCTTGCAAGCCCAACGATGCTAAAACCAGGAAGCCCGCGAGAGAAGATAGACTCAACATCAATTATCTTTAGTCCATCGCCGTAAGTAGCACATCTTAAAGATTTCATGAAGCTTTTTCTTTTTTTTGCTTTTTGTATTCCTTATCAAATTTTTTACGTTTATTAAAGCCAATTTTTTCTATAAAAAGATGTCCATCTAAATGATCATTTTCATGCTGGATAGCGATTGCTAGAAGCCCATCAGCCTTTAAGCTTTGCTCTTTGCCAAAGCGGTCTTGATATTTGATGGCCACAACTTCATTTCTTTTTACATTTTCATAATATCCAGGCACACTAAGGCAACCCTCTTGGTAGATGCATTCTCCTTCACGTAGTTCAAACTTTGGATTTATGATTTCGATTAAATTTTCTTTATCTTGTACGCCCTCGTCATTGGCTAGATTTATAATAAAAATTCTTTTTGCGACACCTATCTGAATAGCAGCAAGACCGATGCCCTCTTTTGCAATCATCGTATCATACATATCATCAAGTAGTTTGTGAAGTTCCTCATCAAAATTTTTAACTTCTTTTGAAACTTCATAAAGTTTTTTATTTGGATAAGATAAAACCTCTAAGATCAAGCTCAAACTCCTACTTATTCACCCAAAAATATAGGCTGCTCATCATCTTGTGTTAGTATTAGTTGATCTAACGAGTAAGAGATTAATTCTTCAGCACTTCTTGTTTTTGTTATCATGCTTGAAACCACTTGGATGTCGAGTTTGCACTCTTCACCATCTATCTTCCAAGGTATAGACGAAAGCATATTTAAAATTCTACTACCGGCTTGTTTTGTGCCATTTTCGTCAGTATATTTCATAACCATAGCAAAACAGCCATCTCCGTAATGAGCCACTATATCACTTCTTCTAGAAGTTCTTAAAAGAAGCTGTGATATAGCTTTATACATATTGTTTCGCTCTTTTAAATTTTTAACACGATTTGTAAATCTATCTTTTGCTCTTACTAATAAAAACGATGCGTTATAGCCATATCTTTTAACGGCTTCTACTTCACTTTGTACTGTGGCTACTAGAAATTTTTTATTATAGACGTCATATGTCGTATCATAAATCGACTGCTCTTCAATAGATTTAAGCATCTTGGCTACTTCGTCATAGCTTACTTTAATGACATCAAGATGCTTATCCATAAGGCTGTTTAATTTTATTAAGTCATGGTTAAATGCGCTTAAAATATTTTGAAGAGCTAGGATATTTGTATTGTTTTTGAGTGCATCCATCCGCTTTTGCACTAGGCCTCTCATGATGCCTAAATTTTTATAGATTAGCACCACGGCTTGAAGCATGCTTTTTATCTGGATAAATCCTTGCTTTATCTCTTTTTCAATAGAGATATTACCATTTGTAGGCACTGAGATTTCAGAATTTGCGACTATAATATCACCGATCTCTTTTCTAAATTCATCAGGCTGTCCATCAAGCATTTTCTCAAAATAAATAGAGTAATTGTTTGGCGTAGATGGAACATTATCGTCGCTTAATTCATGCAAAACATTTTCTGAAAATCTGTAGATATCTACCTTTTCTTTTTCTAGAATATGTTTTACCTCAACCACTTTTTTCTTAGGGTCTGGTGCATTATCTATCTTTATCACTTTGGGCCTTATTTAAAACTTTTCTCCAAAATTTTATCAACAAGTCCGTACTCTTTGGCTTCGGCCGAACTCATAAAGAAGTCACGTTCAGTATCTTTTACGATCTTACTTAGCTTCTGACCTGTATTTTTGGCCAAAATTCCGTTTAAAATCTCTTTCATACGCAAAATTTCACGAGCTTGTATCTCGATATCAGTCGCTTGTCCTCTAGCGCCGCCAAGTGGTTGGTGTATCATGATGCGAGAATTTGGCAATGCATATCTTTTACTTGGCGCACCACAGCTTAGCAAAAATGCACCCATACTAGCAGCTTGGCCGATGCAGATCGTGCAAACATCTGGCTTTATGTAGTTCATCGTGTCATAGATACTAAAGCCACTTGTTATCACGCCACCTGGTGAGTTTATATATAGATAGATATCTTTATCTGGATCTTCAGCCTCTAAAAATAACAGCTGAGCGACGATAGAAGCAGCCATGCCGTCCTCTATCTCGCCACTTAGCATAACGATCCTGTCTTTTAAAAGACGGGAATATATATCATAGCTTCGCTCACCTCTACTAGTTCTTTCAACTACGACAGGAACGTAATAGCTCATTACTCGGCCTTCTCTTTTTTACTTGCTTTTTTCTCGTCTTTTTCTTTGTTAAATAGCTCACCAAATAGCTTCTCTTCGATCATTGACATCTTTATAGCTGGGAGCATGCCTTGGTTGCGGTACATCTCAAGGTGTGCTTTTGGATCTTGACCACTTCTATACGCCTCAAAATAGATCGCTTGAACGACCTCTTGATCGCTTACTTTTACGCCTCTTACACGAGCTAGTTCATCGATGATGAAAGTTAAACGAACGCTATTTTCAGCGTCTTTTCTAAACTCGTCACGTTTTTTAGAAAGAGCATCTTTGTCCTCTCTAAATTTTTTCATATCATCTGGAGTAAATGAGCTCCATGCGTTTCTAAACTGCATATCAATCTCTTGCTCGACAATATTTTTTGGCACGTCAAATTTAAATTTCTCGACCGCAGCTTCAGCAAATTTTGGCTTAAGCTCATCATTTATAAGTTTATAAATTTTCTCTTGACGGATTTGCTCTTTTATGCGCTCATCAAGTAGCTCTTCAGTTGGTTTTTCTTCATTTGGAAGTAAAGTTTTTAGCATCTCTTCATCTAGTTTTTCAGGAATTTTTTTCTCTTGAATTTCATGAAGTTTGACTTTAAAAACGGCGTCTTTGCCAGCTAAATGTGTAGCTCCATAGTTTTCTGGGAATTTAACCTCGATATCTTTTTCGCCACCAGCTTTTATGCCTACCATACCATCTTCAAAGCCTGGAATGAATTGATTTGAGCCGATCTCAAGCACATAGTTTTCAGCCTTACCACCATCAAATGCAACGCCATCAACAAAGCCTTCAAAGTCAAATTTAGCAAAATCGCCAACCTTTAGACCTCTTTTGCCATCAATTTTCTCAAGTGGAGCTATCATTTTTAAAAGTTCAGTTTTCTTCTCATCGATATCTTTTTTCAAAACACGTGGGTTTGAAAACTCAGGTATCAAGCTCTCATAGCCGCTCACATCGACGCTTGGTTTAAATGAAACTGTTAGCTCAACGTCGATCTTGCCATCTTTTCTATCAAATTTTGAAACGATAGGCTCGCCGATAAGATCGTCACTTTTCTTTCCTGCTTGTTTTATAGCCTCTTCGACTACATCTCTTAAAACATCTTGCTCAGCATCATTAGTTAGCTCTTTTTCGTAGCGTTTTAGCACAATAGCAACTGGCACATGGCCTTGTCTAAAGCCATCTACTTTCATAGTTTTTGCTGCTTTTTTTGCTAGTTTTTCTACGCTAGATTTTATAGCATCCGCACTTATAGTCGTGCTTGCTAAGGTATTTACGCTATCTAGAGCTTTTGTTTTGATTTCCATCTAATTCCTTTATGAATACAAATTTTTAGCCCAAAATATAGCAGAATTTTCCTTATTTCATTGTAAATTTGTAAATTTTTATAGATATAAAAGGCGTTTTAACGTAGAATCTGGCAATAAAATTATGGAGAAAATTTTATGCAAGAGAGTTTTGAAAATTCGGTTAAAAACATGCTAACGATAATAGGCGAAGATCCAAATAGAGAAGGCCTTATAAAGACGCCTGAGCGTGTCTTTAAAGCATTTAAATTTCTAACTAGCGGATATGATGAAGATCCAAAAGAGGTTCTTGGTGACGCACTTTTTACTAGCTCAAATAACGAAATGGTTTTAATGCGAAACATCGAATTTTACAGTCTTTGTGAGCACCATTTACTACCTATTATCGGCCGTGTGCATGTGGCGTACATCCCAAATGGCAAGGTTGTTGGCCTTAGTAAAATTCCACGCATGGTAAATATCTACGCAAGACGCTTACAAATTCAAGAGCAAATGACTGAGCAGATCGCAAAGGCGCTTGAGGACGTAATCGCTCCAAAAGGTGTTGGAGTTGTCGTCGAGGCTAGACATATGTGCGTTGAGATGAGAGGTGTGCAAAAGATAAACTCAACCACCACGACCTCAGCACTTAGAGGCTGCTTTATCAAAAACGCAGACACAAGGCGAGAATTTTTCTCACTTATAAACTCTCCTAGGGAAACGCATTTTTGAGCTTAGAGCATATAAATTTAAAGCTTAAAGAGGGTGTGAAACTCTCAAACACATTTGGCATCATAACCAAAATCACAGCTACAACTATCGAAATCACTGGACTTCGCCCAAGCATCGGGGACATCGTGCGTATAGTTGCAAAAGATAAGAGTAAAAATGGTCTTGGCATGGTTACACAAATAAAGACAGATGGCGCTTATATCAGCCCATTTGGCTTTGTTGAGGGCTTTAGGATAGGCGACTTCGTCTATGAGAGCGATCAGGGCATGAGCATACCTGTGGGGCCAAATTTGCTTGGGCGCGTGGTCGATCCATTTATGAAGCCCATAGATGGTAAAGGCGCGATTGATACAACCGAGTACATGCCGATCATGAGAGCACCGATAGATGCGATGAAGAGAGGGCTTATAAACGAGCCTTTTAGCGTCGGCATAAAGACGATAGATGGACTGCTTACTTGTGGTAAAGGGCAAAAGCTGGGAATTTTTGCAGGCTCAGGCGTAGGCAAATCAACCCTCATGGGCATGATCGTAAAAAACACACTGGCACCAATAAAAGTAGTCGCACTAATAGGCGAGCGTGGTCGCGAGGTACCTGAATTTATAGAAAAAAACCTAGGCGGCGACCTGGAGGGCACCGTGATCATCGTAGCGACCAGTGATGACAGCTCGCTCATGCGAAAGTATGGCGCATTTTGTGCGATGAGCGTGGCTGAGTACTTCAAACAACAAGGAAATGACGTGCTTTTTATCATGGATAGCGTAACACGTTTTGCGATGGCACAGCGTGAGATCGGCCTTGCGCTTGGAGAGCCACCTACATCAAAAGGCTATCCACCAAGCTCACTCACGCTCTTACCACAGCTAATGGAGCGCGCCGGCAAAGAGGAGGGTAAGGGCAGTATCACGGCATTTTTCACCGTGCTAGTTGAAGGCGATGATATGAGCGATCCGATAGCTGACCAAAGCCGCTCTATCCTAGACGGCCACATCGTGCTAAGTCGTGAGCTAACGGACTTTGGCATATATCCACCTATCAATATCCAAAACTCGGCCTCGCGTGTCATGGGCGATGTGATCAGTAAAGAGCACAAGCTAAACGCGATGAAATTTAAGCGTCTTTACTCGCTTTTAAAAGAAAACGAAGTCTTGCTTCGTATCGGTGCTTATCAAAAGGGTAGCGACAAGGAGCTTGACCTTGCGATCTCAAAAAAAGAATTTATGGAAAATTTCTTAAAACAAAGCTCAGAAGAAGCCTTTGCGCTTGAAGAGGTCGAAGAGCTACTTGATAAGATCAATCAGTAAATTATTTTTAAAGTATTGAACATAGTATAAAACTATGGAAATAAATTTTTATTATTGCACCATTCATCAAAATGTTTACATTTTTGCCTAATATTTTCTATGCCGATATTTTTAGCTATGGTGGCTCCATGTAATACTTTTCTGTATTTTGGTGAATTTAGAATTTTGGACAATCTATGAGATGGACTGGTATTATAAGAATTGTTAATTTCTTCTGGGTTTGGACACTGATTAACTATTGCTGATAAAGAGCTTATTAGAGTTGCTCTTTGATTCCAGTCGGGATCTGCTTTTACTATTTCGTTTATATCACTAAAAAGTAAGCTTTCAAATTCATGCGGTTGTATATACGGGAAAAATCTATTATTAGAAAAAATTGAATTTATATCGTCTTTAAATTTTTCCTCCAAATGTTTAACTTTTTTATATATATCCGGGATTGCGTTTAGTTGATTGTGGCCAGGGAAATTTGTATCAAGAGCATAGTAGTCAAACATAGTGGTTACATACGGGTTATCTTGTCTTCTTAAAAGATTAAGAACTTCTTGCTTGATTTTACTATAAGACAAACCGCCTCCTTTATGTACTTTATTGTTGCATATGGAGGTTTTTGAACAAAACGGCGTAATATAAATATCCTTTTGCTCGAAGTTAAAATGTGGAATAAATACGTCCTTTATAAATTTCTCTTCGGTTTGACCTTCGCATACTATATATACTGTTCTCATGGCCTACCGCCTATTAAGTTGCTTTTCCAAATTTCACCCATCGTATAGTCTTGTAGCCAATCGCCCAACTCTTCCTCTTTTAACCGCTCAAAGACCGTTTCTTTATTCTTTCTATCTACTACTATAATATCCTCTGGAGTAAAATAGTTTATAAGCTCTACCGACTGAGATGAGATAATTATTTGCTTTCTTTCGGCAACTCTTTTAATGAGTGCGCTTAGAATATTTATCGCAAACGGATGAAGCCCTAGCTCAGGTTCATCTATGATAATAGTATCAGGCATTAGCTCAAAAGGCTGTAATAAAAGAGTGGCTAAACATATAAAGCGTAATGTTCCGTCTGAAAGCATATGAGCTTTAAATGGGGTATCAGGATCTGATTTATCATACCATTCAAGTTGAATATAATCAGAGCCCCTAAGAATGAATCCACCAAAGAAAGGCGCTACATCTTGTATAGTCGAAACTATTTTTTCATAGTAATCTAAATAGTCATCCTTTAATCTTTTTAAATATGCGGAAATGTTTTGAGCATTTGCTTTAAATATTATATTGTCGTTAGCTTGGCATACGCCCTTTATGGGTGATGTTTCTCCCGTATCGTGAAAATGATAGAGTTTCCATTTTTGAATACCATCCAAAGAGTATTTGCCTACACTTCTTGATCGTGCATAGGCTTCTGCTTGAGATAGATTGCTTTCAAAAATATTTTCTCCTATTGTATAGCTGTATTCGAGAAATCTAACATGCTCTCGTTGTATTAGTAGCTGGTTATTCTGTGTTGGGACTAATGCAACGTCATAACCGTTTGATCCGAATTCAAATTTTAGTGATATTTGATTTGTAATTTTTCTTCCGAAGTATAAAAAGCTATCAGGACCTTTATCTAAGGTATGCTCTTGAAGCTGTTTATATAACATGTAGTTAACCATTTTAAAAACGGATATAAAATTACTTTTACCGACTCCATTTGCACCTATTAATATATTGATATTCTTTAACTCAAAATCCTTTAATGATTTTATGGATTTATAGCCTTCTATAGTAATTTTTTCAATTTTCATAATTTAACCAACCTAGCAATTATCATAACTTCCAAATCCCATCTTTTTATCTTCACCAAAACTTGAGTTTAGCTCGCGCTCTATCGTGGTTTTAAAGTCCTCAAAGGTAAAAATTCCATCATCTTTTATAGCTACTTTTAAAGCGGTATTTTTTAGTGCAAGGACGATCTGCGCACCACTTAGGTTAAACTCAGCCAGCCTTTCTACGCTAAAGCCATCTTCAAAGCTCGCATTTTCAGGCAAAATTTTACGCCAAATGGCAAGTCTGCCGTTAAAATCAGGCTTTTTAAACTCGATCTTGTAGTCAAACCTTCTAGAAAATGCGACATCAAGGCTTTGTAAGAAATTTGTCGTAGCGATCAGCACGCCCTCAAAACGCTCGATCTGCTCTAAGAAGATATTTTGCATTTGATTATGCATCTTTTCAGCCCCGCTTGAACTCTCTACTCTTGTGCTTAAAAACTGATCGGCTTCATTTAGTAAGAGTACCGGCTCACTACCACTTTTTTTGCAAATTTCTTTATAAGTATCAAAAATTTTCCTTACATTTTGCTCGCTCTCGCCGACATATTTGCTTAAAATTTTTGAGCAATCAAAGCTTAGAATTTGCTTCTTTAGGCTCTTGGCAAGCCCAACGGCGCTCATAGTCTTACCAGTGCCAGGCTCGCCGTAAAAGATGATCTTGGCGTCTATGTTTTTTCTAGTTTTTATGCCCCAGCTACTAAGTCTAGCAAGCACTTTTTTATCGACTTGCTTTAGTATCGTACTTAAAAGCTGCTTTGTCTTCTCATTTAGCACGACGTCTTCTAGGCTGGTTACTGGCTCTATTAGCTCAAAAATTTCTTGCTCTTTTACCAGGCTTTCGATCTTGATTTTTTTGCTATTTTTGTCATTTTTTGGGTGCATTATGCTTTGCAAAATTTCTTCATTTATAAAAAAGCTCTTGCTAACGTTGCCATAAGCGTTTAAGACCTCGTCGTAGTCGATTAGCGCGCCTTCGATGAGCCTTGAGCCCTCCTCTAAAAGAGCACTATTTTTGATGCGTTCAAGCTCGTCTTTGCTTATTAGCTCAACTAGCGTGTTTAGATCGCGGCCATTTTCAAAATCTCCCGCATATTCCTCTTTTAAAAGGGCTAAAAATATAATCTGCTCTTTTTCATCGAGCGAGTTTTCTTTAAAAATTTGCTCTATCTTTAGGCTGATCTTGCTTAGTTTTACGCGCTCGTTGATTCGCTTTGTTAGCTCAGAAATTTGTTCATTTATGCGCTTTTTGGCATCACTTGAGCCATCGCCAAAAATAGCAGCCTTTGAGTAAAGCTCCACCTTTAAAAACTGATCTTTTAAATACTCCAAATGATCTTCATATGGCGTAAGCTCTGGTAAATTTATATCAGCGTTGCCATCTTCAAGAATTTTTAAAAATGTGGCTGATAGAGAAATTTCAGAATGAAGCAACGAAAGCAGCCCTTGAGCTGAAGCCCTTTGCGTGCTCTCAGGTATTTTAAAAAGACTATAATTTTGTACAATCCAACCGCTATCAAGCAAATTTTTTATAAATTTAAGATACAAAAGCTGCTTATCATTTTGTGTGCCAAAGACTGCTCCAAGTAGCTCAAAAACGCTCATATTAGCCGTTCCTTGCACATAAGCCTTACTTAGATATTTTAAAATTTCTCCCTCTTCGTCGCCGCACTTTATCAGCTCATAAATTTTGCTTTTTTTGAGGTCCTGGTTTAAAAAATCAAGCAAGTATTTCACTAAAATTTATCCTTCATCTGCTCTATTTGCTCTTTTAATACACGTTTTAGTACCTTGCCAGTAGCATTCCTAGGCAACTCTTCGGCAAAATAGATACTCTTTGGTATCTTGAAATTCGCTAAATTTTTCTTCAAATGCTCCCTTACCGTCTTTTCATCAAGATCCATGCCCTCTTTTACTTGTATGAAAGCGACAACCTCTTCATCGGCATGTATGTCTTTTACGCCAATTACCGCTGTTGCTTCAACTGCTTCAAGTTTGTAAATAACTTCTTCGATCTCGCGCGGATAGATGTTGATACCCTTTGATATGATAAGATCTTTTTTGCGATCAACAATATATATAAAGCCTTCTTCATCGACTTTGCCAAGATCTCCGGTCTTTAACCAGCCGTTTATGATGGTCTCATCAGTGATGCTTGGCATACCATAGTAGCCTTGCATGACGCAGTCGCCCTTTACAATGATCTCACCGATCTGGCCAATTGGAAGCTCCATCATCTCATCATTTACGATCTTTACCTCATAGCCATCAAGCACAGGCCCTACACTTAAAAGCTTTTGTTTATCATATAAATTTGCAGCTACGACAGGTGAGCATTCGCTAAGACCATATCCCTCGACAAGTGTTGCACGTGGAAATTTCACTCTAAAGTCATCTATCGTCTGCTTTGCAAGCGGAGCCGCACCACTTACAAATAATCTAATGCGGTTAAACCATCTAAAATACCAAGGAATTTTTGCCTTACCGATAGCTGTATAGATGGCTGGGATTCCTAAAAATACAGTTACACGCTTTAGCAAAGTTTGCTTTAGTACATTTGAAAATGGAAATACCGACTTTACAAGTACCATAGATGCACTCGCAAATATCGGAAGCAACACCATTGCAGTTAGCGTAAAACTATGAAACATCGGCAAAAAAACTATGAAACGATCGCTTTTTTTCACTATAAAACGATCATGAGCTCCAATTAAATTTGAAAAGATATTTTTATAGCTTATCATCGCACCTTTTGGCTTGCCAGTAGTGCCTGAAGTGTAAATTATATGCATTAAATCATCTATTACCGGATACTTTGTGATACTAAGAGCGTATTTGTGATTTAGAGTTTCTGTAAAATTTATGTTTTTAACAAGGCCATTATTTTCATAGCCCTTGCTCATATCCTCTTTTGAAATTTGAGGTGTTGAAGTGAGATACGCGCTCTCGCCATACTCTTCGTCAGTGTCTATATATTCATCTTTTGAGGCACTTTGAAGTTTCTTTGGTATTGCTCCAATCCAGATTATCTTTCTTAAAATTTCAAGCTCATTTAATGCGATTAACTCTTTTGCAAGTGAACTAGATGCAAAAAGCACCTTTGCACCGCAATCGTTTATGATATATTCAAACTCGTTTGATTTTAAAAAAGTATTCATAGGCACTGCGATACCGCCAATAGCCGTTATAGCCAAATATGAAATGATAAATTCTTTCGAGTTTGTAACCGCCATAGCTACTTTATCACCAAATTTTACTCCAGCAAGTTGCAAATAAGCCGCCACTTTATCGACATTTTGCTTTAATTCGCGATATTTTAGCTTCTCTTTTTCTTCAAAAAGAACTACTTGATTTGGATTTTCCTTTGCTACTTTGGTTAAAATTTCATAAAAATTATTATAAGAGTATCGCATTATTGACCCTAACTAAAATGTATATTTAAAAGTCGTACCAAGGATTTGGATCGTACCAGTATCAAATTCCCCTGACATTTTTCCATTAGCTGTTGAAATACTTGTCGCACGCTTCTTATCACGGTGTTGATAAACATATCCAAGTGCTATTTCAAGATTTGGTGTAAATTTATAATTTACTCCAAAAGAATATACCTTAGATGTAGTATTTGGAAGCTCTAAGCCAGTATGCTTGCTACTTGTAATGTCTTCATCATAGGCAAAGCCAGCCATTAGCCTAAATTTTTCATTTACGTCATAGGCAAGACCTAGTCTATATGTATTCGTATCTTTTGCATTTTTAATGACTGGATCATCCATGAATCTTGCAAAAGCCGGATGCGAGTGAGCTGGACCTTTATCCATGTATTCAAAGTCATAGCCTTTAAATTTAGACCAATACGTCCTCTCAAAAGCTAGCAAAAGAGTAAAATCGCTAAATTTATATCCAGTTGCAAGTACAAGCTGTGCAGGAAGTGGGATCTCAACTCTAGTCTTTCCATGATAGCTTATAGGTGCGAATAGCCCTTTAAAATCAGCATCTGTATGGCCTTTAAGTTCTAAATTTACCTTTGAGCGGTAAGTAACGGCAAATCTTAAATCCTCAATAGGTCTATAAGTAAGTGCGACATTGTAACCGTAGTCCATGCCATCACCTTTTATCTCTCTGTAGCCTATCTGTCCAAAATCACTTGCTATCTTACCTTTACTATAAACACCTCTAGCACCAAGAGCAATAGCAAGCTTATCGTTTATGCGGTAAGCTACGGTTGGATTTAACTCAACAACTTGCAGCTTAAACCTTTTAGCGGTAAATGCAGTAGCTGGATCTTCCCATGATACACCAACAGCAGCAGGAACGGCAAGAGCTAAACCAAATTTCCAGTTTTCATAAATTTCTGGCGTTACAAAACTAAATGTACCAGCTAGCGAGTCAAATTTTTCTGATCTATAGCTTTTGCCACTATCACTTTTAAACTCGAGCTTATTTATATGAAACCAGCCAAGGGTACTTTCTATGTGATGGCGTCCATCTAAAAACATCATATTTGCAGGGTTAAAATATGCCGCATCAGCCCCAAAACTAAAGGCTACGTTACTAGCAGCAAGACCTAAAGAATCAGCACTTTGCTCAGGAACTTTATAACCTCCAGCATTTAGCAAAGTAGATGTTGCAATAATGCTTAATAGCACTTTTTTCATAGTTTTTCCTTTTCGAAATTTCTTAAAATTTTTATCTCGTCTTCCCAAATACTCTCGTCAATCGTCTCTAATATTAAAGGAATTTCGCCTATTTTATCATCATTTATTATATTTTTAAAAGCACTAAATCCAAGCTCACCCTTGCCAAGGCTCTCGTGCCTATCTTTTTTCGAGCCAAGTCCAAATTTTGCATCATTTAAATGCATACCGGATAAAAATTTATAGCCAATGATCGCATCAAATTCCCCCATAGTTTTAGCGTAGGCCTCTTTGCTTCTTAGATCATATCCAGCAGCAAATGCGTGACAGGTATCAAAGCAAACACCAACCCTACTCTCATCGTCTACTCGCTCTATCAAATAAGCAATCTGCTTAAAACTAAAGCCTAAATTTGAGCCTTGTGCAGCTGTATTTTCGATGACTAGCTTTACACCGCTTGTGCGCTTAAGTGCCACGTTCATGCAGCTTGCGATATTATCTAAACACTCTTTTTCGCTTATTTGTTTTAGATGTGAGCCTGGATGAAAATTTAAAAGCTCTAGCCCAAGCTTACTGGCGCGATCTATCTCATCTACAAAGGCCTCAAGCGACTTTGCTCTTGCCTCCTCATCTGGATGGCCTAAATTTATCAAGTAACTGCTGTGTGGCAAAACATGCTTTGTGCTTATGCCAGAAATTTTTAGATTTTCTTTAAACTGCTCTATTTCGCTAGCACTTAGCTCTTTTGCATTCCACTGGCGTTGATTTTTTGTAAAAAGTGCAAAGGCATTTGCTCCTATTTTTGCAGCATTTAATGGAGCGTTAAACACGCCTCCAGCCGCACTTACGTGAGCTCCGATATATCTCATTTTAACTCTTTTATTATCACTCTTATTTTGTTTTTACTATCTACAAATTTAACGTAGTTGTCGCAAACCTCGTATTTTATAAAATATGAACTTAGATCTTGACTAAAACCACACTCCGTATTCACCAAGCCTTTGCCATCATAAATCTTTTCTTTTTGCAAAATTTCTTCAAAAAGGCTCTCATAATGCGGGGCTAGAAAAAATTTCTCATTAAACTCAGTCTTGTTAAAGCAAGCATTATTTATGCAAATTTTATCTCTTATGCTTATATTTGCGGTATTTACGCCGGAGCTATAAATTTGCAAATTTAGCTCATTTTTATATTTATGGAAAAATCCAACGTCATTTATCTTGATCATCGGAGAAAATAAAGTAACTTGAAAAGCTTGTGAATTTTGCGGCGTTTTGGTAGCCACGCAGCCTGTAAAAATAAAAACAGACAACAAAGTAAATAAAATTTTTTTCAAAAATTTTTCCTTATTAAACTAAAATTAAGTATAAAAGAAATATAATCCCAACTTCATAACCGACATGTGGCCCATTCGTCTAGCGGTTAGGACATCGCCCTTTCACGGCGGTAACACGAGTTCGAGTCTCGTATGGGTCACCACTTCTAAAAATCAAAATCTTATCCATATAAGCTTTAAAATATAGTTAATCTTAAATATTATTTTTAATTGTTATTTTAAATTTTACTGGACTGTGCCGCTTTCAATTAAATGCGTTATTAAAATTTTAAAACCTAGAAAAATTAATATCGCTCCTCCCAAAAAGAGTGCCTTTTTCTCTAAAATTTCACCCATAAATTTACCTATATAAAAAGCAATCAAACTTAATGCAAAGCAGACTATACCGATGATGAGCGAGCTTTGAAAGATATTTATCTCTTCAAAGCTAAGTGTGACGCCAACGGCAAGCGCATCCACACTAGTAGCAAACGCCCCATACAAAATGGTCTTAAATCCTATCTTAAGATACTCGCACTCCTCTTTGCTACAGGCCTCTTTAAACATTCTAAAACCAAGAAAACAAAGTATAAAAAATGCGATGAAATGATCAACCGAGCTTATAAATTTTGCAAAACTAACACCTAAAAGATAACCAAGAAGCGGCATAAGAAACTGAAAAAAACCAAGCATAAAAGCAATAAATAAAATTTTATTAAGAGCTAAATTTTTATACCTTGCGCCATTTGCCATATTTAGTGCCGCACTATCCATACTAAGAGCAAAGCTAAGAAGTAAAAGTTGCATAGTCTTCCTTTAAAAAAAGGGTGAATTCTAGTGCAAAAAGATTAAATTTATTTTAAGTGTTTAGATATTTTTTGTATGATTTTGCTCTAAATTTTAAAAAGGAGAGAAGATGAAAAGATCTCTTGTTATTCTTTGTGGCGCGCTTGCTTTAAATTTACAAGCCACAAATATGGATGATATGATAAACAAAGGTGTGAAAATCGCCACTCACGCATCAAGTGGCGATTATAAAAGCCTAGTTAGCGAGGCACTAAATGCCGCTGTTAGCGAGCTTTCAAAAGAGGGCTTTATAAACAATGCCACAGCTAAAATTCCACTTCCAAAAAGCCTTGAGATGGCGTCAAATTTAGCCAAAAAAGTAGGCGGCGAGAAGTGGGCGCAGGATCTTAGCAAGTCGATAAACAATGCCGCAACCACAGCCGTACCAAAGGCTGCTGAAATTTTTAGCGAGAGCATAAAAAATATGAGCGAGGCCGATGTCAAAAAGCTCTTTAATGGCGACAGTGACAGCGTTACAAAATATTTGCAGCAAAGCTCCAGCCAAAAGCTAAAGGCAGCTTTTACACCGATAATTGAAAAAATGATGAGTGATAATAGCTTTGCGACTGCCTATAATGGGCTAAATTCTTTCATAGGCGGCTCAGTAAAAAACAACGAAACTATAAAATCAGTAAAGAGCCTAGCTAAAAATTTAGGCGCAAGCGAGTATGTGCCAGATGATGGCGAGGATCTAAATGCATACATCACAAGAAAGACGCTAGATGGGCTATTTAACGTGATGAGTGAGAAAGAAAAGGGGCTAAGAAGCGGCTTTAGCCTAGATAGTGGCAAAAAGGTACTTGACTCGATCTTTAAATGAAAAATTTAAGCGCGCAAAACAAAGCCGACATCGCACTCATTGTAGTTGCCATCGTTTGGGGCGCTACGTTTTTACCTATGGCAAAAGCACTAGAAACAAATAGTGTCTTTGTTATGCTCTTTTGTAGATTTTTTATTTCCGCTATCTTTATGGGGCTTATAGCATTTAAATTTTCTAAAATTTTTGATAAAAAAAGTGTGGTTTATGGCACTATTCTTGGTGTAGTTCTTTTTGGTTCGTTTGTTGCTCAAACTTACGCTCTAAAGCTTACTTTTAGCTCAAGTGTTGCCTTTATTACAGGGCTTGAGTGTGTGATCGTGCCTTTTATGGCGGCTTTTATTTTTAAAAATAAGATAACCATTTTTGCTATTTTAGGCGCTATCGTCGCTATTTTTGGGCTTTGGCTCTTAAGTGGCGCCACGCTAGCACTTGGGAGCGGAGAGGCGCTAGCGCTTGCCTGCGCTATATTTTACGCACTTTATACTACGCTAAATGGCCACTTTGTTAGAAAGAGCGAGCTTTATTTGCTTGTCTTTGTGGTCTTTCTCACAAATGCCATGCTTTCGCTTGTTTTCGCGCTTTTTCAAGGCACTATCGTGCCAAATTTTGATAGGGAATTTTTCATAGCGATATTTATCACGACGGTGATTGGCACCATATTTTGCTACTTCGTGCAAACGATCGCTCAAAGATATACGACCGCTAGCAAGGCGGCCTTGTTTTTTTGCCTAGAGCCAGTCTCAGCTGGGCTAATTGGCTACTTTTTTGCTGGTGAGCTACTTAGCATCTTGCAATTTTTTGGAGCCATGCTCATCATCTTTGGTGTCATTTTTAGCGAATTTGGCAAGCAAATTTGCTATAAATTTAAGCCTTAAAAGACAAAAAGCTTCATTTGTGAGTCTATTTTCTCATCTATAAACTCGCCTTCAAATCTCTCTTTTAACATCGCTAAAACCGTCTTTTCATCGTAGTTTTTAGCTCCGTTTATCTCAAGATGCCAGCAGATATTTTCAGCTGCTTCTTGCACGCTTCGTCTAGCTATCCTAGTTTCGTTTAAAATTTCACTCTTATAAGCGATGCCTTGCTCGTTTAGCCACGCTTCAAGCCTATCTACGACATTTTTTTGAGAGAGCACGCGGCCAAATTTTTCAAAAAATGGCTCAAGTAGATCAGAGCTTCTAGGCTTGTCCCAGCCAAGATAGAGCTTTTGCTTGGCGCAGTTTTGAAATTTAGCAAAATCTTCATCGCTCGCAATGGCCGGGCTCATCGTGCAAATGGCGATATCAAAGTGCCTTGCTGGCTTAAATTCTCTCCACGAGCAAACCTTGCTACTTAAATTTGTCACGCCAAATCTCTTTGCGTCTTCATTTAAAATTTCTATCATTTTTTCTGAGCTATCGATGCCTGTTATATGTTTAGCCGTTTTTGATAAAAATATGCTCCAAACGCCTGTGCCACAGCCGATATCAAGGATATCTTTGCCGCTAAAATCAACTCCCCAAGCTAAGGCTTTGGCAAAAATTTGCTGCTGGATAGCGCTGATATTGCCGTCAAATCTTTGGTAGTTTGACGCCTTTTTATCCCATAAATTTTGCATTTTAGCTCCTCTTTTTGGTTATAATTTTAGCAAAAAAGGCTAAAAATGAGAGATTTTATATATCACGTCACCATCCCACCACAAGCCATCGACATGCACGGACACATGAATAATGTCTATTATTTCACGCTTATGCAAGAGGCCGCATTTGCTCACTCTGCCGCTGTTGGCGACACGGTCGAGGCGCAGTATAAAAGGGGCGAAATTTGGCTCATTAGAAAAAATGAAGCAAAATATATAAAAAGCGTAAAATTAATGGATGAGATAGAAATTCACACTTACACACAAGTTGAAGGCAAAGCGACTTCGTGTAGATATTTTGAGTTTAAAAAAGATGGCGACCTAATAGCAACTGGCAAAACCGAGTTTGTTTATGTTGATCTAAAAACAAATCGCCCAAAAGCCATTCCAGCTGAGATCATCGCACTTTACTCGTGATCACACTCATCACAAACGCCTTTTATCACGGCGCTTTTTATATTTTTAGCGACGTTTAGATGTGGCATATCGATGTTTGTGACTTTATGACAGATATCGCAGATAAAGTACGCTTTTGCCTCATTTGCTAGTTCGTAGTAGCTTTTATGATTATTTTCAGTTTTTATGACAAGGCTCTTTTTTTCAAAAATTTCTATGCTTCTATAAAAAGTAGTTTTATTTGCATTAAGGCTTTCTAAAATTTCATCATAACTTAATGGAGTTTTGGCATTTTGCAAAATTTCAACGAGCTTTATGCGAAAAGTAGTTGCCTTGATACTATGCTCTTCCAAGAAATTTCTTGCATTCATCCTTGCCCTTTTTATTTTTTGTATATTAACGCTAAAAGTTTTAAATTTCATTTAAAAAGCACTATATTTAGGCTTTCGTTCTTTAAGTTGCAACCAAGTTGCAATCTGCTAAACTTCCGCAATATTTTTTCAAATAAAGGAGAGATGGTGAGAAAGATTTTTGTTTTTTTAGCAGTTTGCGCTTTGTCGCTTTTTGCAAAGCCAGTTGTTACGACTAGTATATTGCCTACAAAATTTTTTGTTGAGCAGATTGCTGGTGATACACTAAGCGTAAATACAATGGTTGGCAAAGGTGCTGATCCGCACACTTATGAGCCAAAACCAAAACAGATGAAGGAGCTTGAAAAGAGCGAGCTTTACTTTGCTATTGGCATTGAGTTTGAAGATACTTGGCTAGAGCGTTTTTCAAAATCTTTTAAAAATTTACACATTGTAAAAACACAAGAAGGTATCGAAAAGATCGCTATGAGCGATGAACATGAGCATCATGAACACCATGAACATCACGAGCACAAGCACGAGGGCGAGCATAAACATGAGCATCACGAGCACCATGACCATGACCACGAAGCTGGCGAACATCATCACCATCATCATGATGGCCTTGATCCGCACATTTGGCTTGATCCAGTTTTAGTAAAAACTCAAGCTGATAATATAGCCAAGGCATTAATAGAGAAATTTCCGCAAAATGCAAAACTTTATGAGGAAAATTTAGCTAAATTTAAAGCTAATCTTGACGAGCTTGATAGTTTTATAAAAAATACTCTAAAAGATGTTAAAACTCGCGAATTTATCGTATACCACCCATCTTGGGGATATTTTGCAAAACGTTATAATTTAGAGCAAATCGCTATCGAGATAGAGGGCAAAGAGCCAAAGCCAGCTGAGCTAAAAGAGCTCATCGAAGAGGCTAAAGAGCACGGTGTAAAGGTTATTTTCGTGGCTCCGCAGTTTCCAACTAAGGCTGCGAATTTAGTAGCAAAAGAGACTGGCTCAAAGGTCATAAGCATTGATCAGCTCCCAGAAAATTGGCTAGATGAGATGAAAAAAACAGCAGAAATTTTTGCTAAGAGTCTATAAAAAATGTTAGCACGCCTGATTGTCATTTGCTTTTTTGCTATAAATGCCTTCGGGTGTGCTCTTTGCTCGCTTTATAGCCCGACCGCTCACGTGAGCGTAAAATTTGACTCAAACGAAAACAATATCACTACAATTGCTTTTTCATGGACATTTTCACAAAATTTCTCAGAGCTTATGAGGCAAAATTTTGACCTAAATCAGGATGAAAAGATAGATGAAAGCGAGATCAAAAAGATCCGCTTAAATTTACTTGATTATCTTGTGCCAAGGCACTATTTAACGAATATTGAGTACTTTTACAAAGATGAAAATGCTACAAAGCTTGAGCTAAATTTAAAAAAGTATAAACTCTATTTTGATGAGGGCAGATTAAAATTTGATGTTAGTTTTAAGACAAATTTGCTTATCAAAGATGGCTTTGTGGTGTCTGTTGAAATGGACGACAAAGAGGGATATTTTAATTTTAAATTTACACAAAACAACGCATTTTTAGTATCAGATCAGTTTTGGACGATACCAAATCCAAATGCAAATTTAATATTTTTTACATTTTCAAGTAAGGCTGCAGCCAAAGCTCATAACGAAAAGCCTGCATTAAAAGAGCTTCTAAAAGAGCCAAACTCAGTAAATTTTGAAGATGAAAATTTAAGCCAGATCGATAAGATCGATGAAGCTAAGTTTGATCTTGTTTCAAAAACAAGTCTAAGCATGCTTGATAGATTAAAGCAAATTCTAAGAAATTTTGATCAAAAAAGTCCGCTAACTCTACTATTTTTAGCGCTAATATCATTTGGTTATGGCTTTTTGCACGCTGCATCTGCGGGGCATGGCAAGGTGCTTACAAGCTCTTATTTTGCCGCAACTGGTGGAAGCTACGCCAAAGCCTTTTTCTTCTCTTTAAAGATCGGATTTTTACATGTTGTGGGTGCGTTTATTTTTGTGCTTGCTAGTTTTATGATATTACGTGAGATCAGTAGCGATCTGACAAAAGATACAGCAAGTGCTACGACAGCATTTTCTGGCATTATTATCTTTTTTGTAGCGATTTTTATGCTTTATAAAAAGGTCAAAATTTATCTTTCAAGCAAAAAAGAGTTAAATAAATTTTATATTTTTAGCTCAAGTTTAAGCCAAAATTTGAGTAAAAATACAAAATTTATTAGCGACTGTGGCTGTAATATCTGCACTACAAAAAAACCAAAAAGCAAAGAAGAATGGCTGGTTGCGGCTGCTGCGGCACTTATTCCTTGTCCTGGCACGATACTTGTCTTTGTGCTAGCAAATGAGCTAGGCAGCTACTTTGCAGGCGTTATAAGTGGCCTATTTATGGCGCTTGGCATGAGCGCAGTGATATTTTTAGCGGCTGTTTTTGGAGCCAAGATAAATGAGAGCACAAACATTAAGCTAAAAAAGTTTAAAATCTATGCCGAATTTATGGCACTTAGCGTTATGCTTTGGCTTGGACTTTTTATTTTTACTACGACATTTACGCAAAAGAGTCTGTTTTGAAAGAAATTATAAAAATTAAAAATTTAAACTTTAGCTACGATAAGCAAGTGGTTTTAGAAGGTATCAATTTAGATTATAGTAGCGATGAGTTTTTAGCTATCATCGGTCCAAATGGTGGTGGCAAAAGCACACTTTTAAAGCTTATCTTAGGACTACTTAAGCCTCAAAGTGGCGAGATAAAGCTCTTTGGAAAAGAGCCAAGCGAAGTCAGTAAATTTATAGGTTATGTGCCTCAAAATTTTCTCTCAAATCAAAGCTTTCCAATGATGGTTTTAGAAGTAGTTTTAATGGGACTAATAGACAAAAAAATTTTTGGTTTTTACTCGCGAGGTGAGAAACAAATGGCTCTTGGTGCCCTTGAGAAAGTTGGCATGAAAGAATTTGCAAGCGCTAGAATTGGTGAGCTAAGCGGTGGTCAAAGACAGCGTGTATATATCGCAAGAGCGCTTTGTGCAAATGCAAAAGTTCTCGTTTTAGACGAACCAACAGCTAGTATCGACACAAAGGGCCAGGCTGAAATTTATGAAATTTTAAAAAATATAAATGCAAGTGGTGTTGGCGTAGTTTTAGTAAGTCACGATCTAAATATCGTGCTAAATTATGCTACAAAAATCGCCTATGTGAGTAAAAATTTGCATATCCATAAAACTCATGAAGATACTGCAAAAAGAGAATTTATAGAGCATTTGGCAAAATCTCATAGCCATTTTTGCGACGTCGAGATCGCACTTGGTGAATGTGAGTGCAAAATCAAAAGTAATGTTTTTAAGCTAAAGAGATAAAATGAGTGAAATTTTAGAGTTAAATTTTATGCAAAATGCCTTTATTGCTGGCATTTTA
Organism: Campylobacter concisus; assembly: GCF_015229955.1. Classification (NCBI taxonomy): domain Bacteria; kingdom Pseudomonadati; phylum Campylobacterota; class Epsilonproteobacteria; order Campylobacterales; family Campylobacteraceae; genus Campylobacter; species Campylobacter concisus. The sequence continues at coordinate 66,602 of NZ_JAAKYZ010000007.1, read as the reverse complement.
ATTAGTATCATTTGTGGGCTCATAGGCTCGCTCGTTGTTATAAATAAAATGACTTTTATCGCTGGCGGTATCGCGCACGGAGCATATGGCGGCATCGGACTTGCCTTTTTCTTCTCGCTTGAACCACTTCTTGGAGCTAGTATATTTTCACTCTTTTTAGCCCTTATAATCGCCACTATCACGTTAAAAGATAAAACCAACATCGACTCAGTTATCGGTGCTATTTGGGCATTTGGTATGGCTATTGGTATCATTTTTATCGATTTAACTCCAGGATACAATGCCGACCTTATGAGTTATCTCTTTGGCTCTATCTTAGCAGTAAGCGGGCAAGATATAACATTTATGAGTATTTTAGATATCTTATTTTTAGCACTCATTGCTCTTTTTTATCGTCAATTTGTAGCTATTAGCTTTGATGCAGAGTTTGCAAAGTTGCGCGGCGTAAATACAACATTTTTTCACTATTTATTAGTATGTATGATGGCACTTTGTGTGGTGGCTACGATTCGTGTTGTTGGGCTGATTCTAGTCATCGCTCTTCTTACTATACCGCCATATTTAGCACAAATTTTTGCCAAAAGACTTGGACTGATGATGCTAATCTCTACTATCTTTTCAATCATTTTTTGTTTTAGCGGTCTATTCATTAGCTTTTATTTTAACCTAACAGGCGGAGCTAGCATAATCTTAGTTGCTTCACTTTGCTTTTTTGCTTTTTGTTTTAAATTTAAAAGCTTACGTCAGTAGCCCTTCTTAGCTGATAAAGCGTCCAAAAGACGAAGCAAATGGCTGTGAGATAGACACTAAAAAATAGAGCTAGCCATATAAATTTTATCTCAAGACCAAAATAGAATACTACTGCGTAAAAAAGTGATCCTTGAAGCACGAATTGCCTAAATCCATTTAGCAAAAAGATGGCCACTGGGCGTTTTATGGCCTGAAGAGTGCTGCCTGAGACATTTATCGTGCCATAAGCTACGTAAGCAAGAGAATTTATACCAAGATAAAGCCCTGCTATCTCCAAAACTGCCGGTGTATCATCAAAAATTCTTATCATATCTTCACCAAAAAATCTAATAAAAACACAAGCAAATGCACAATAAATAAGTAAAAAAAGAAGCGAAATTTTATAGCATTGCTTGGCTCTTTTAAAATTTTTAGCACCATAGTTTCTTGAAACGATACTTAAAACTGCTGCAGCCATACCAATGGTCGGTAATACCAAAATTTGCTCTATCCTTAAGGCTATACCATATCCTGCTACGGCATTTACGCCATAGTAGCTTATAAATTTTAAAAGCACAAGTGAGCCAAGTGACATCGATAGATAGTTTAAACAAGCTGGTAGAGCTTGTTTTGTAATCTTTGCCCAAATACTAAAATTTGGCACAAAATAGCTTAAATTTCTTGGCTCGATCATCTTAGCTTTTTTAACTTTTACAAAAAGGTAGATCATGCCCAAAAGCTGAACACTAGCTGTTGCTAGAGCAAGTCCTTTTACGCCAAGATCCAAAATGAATGCAAAAAAGTAGCAAAAAAATGCATTGATAAAAAGGCCATAAAATAGCCAATTGCGGTAACTTTTTGTATCTCCAAGTGCTACAAGCACGCCGTTTAGAGATTTGATAATCAAGAAAAACGGTGCAGCAAGAAAGATAACACCCGCATATTCAAGTGCCTCTTTTAAATAGTGATGATCAGCTCCTAAAAAAGTGAGCAAATTCGGTGCTAAAAAATAGCCACAAAACCCCATAAAAATAGCAAATACTAACACAAAGATAATTCCATTTGCCGCATAAAATTTAGCCATTTTTATCTTTCCTGCTCCAAGGCTATTGCCTATTAGCGCAGTTAGCGCTGAGCCAAAACCAAGCCCAATGCCTACAATACTTAGATAAAGCAAAAAGCTCATAGCCATACCAGCTACGGCAAGGGTAGAAATTTTTGCTGCAAAAAATGTGCCAGTAACGTTATAAAGAGTATTAAACATCATTGCGGTGCCAGCTGGAAGCGAGAGCGAGATGATGAGCTTATTTAACGGGTCTTTTAGTAAATCCATGGCTTGATTTTACGTTTTTTATCTTTAAAATTTGTAAAGGATAAAAATCGATTAAATTTAATAAAAAGCCATTGCCTATTTAGTAGAAGTTAAGATTTGATACCTTTTGGCAACGCATTAAATCTTAGAAAGCTTATTTTTATGTGTATAAATTATTTGTGTAAAAAATTTGTATTTCTATCAGGCTTTGTTATATTAAAAATTTAGTAGGACAAAAATCATAAAAAGCAAGGAAAAACCTTGCTAAAATTTTATTTATATTTTATGCCCATGCCGCCAAATTTAAGCGAATTAGCTGTCTTATTATCGCTACTTTCAATTAGAGTTTTAACATCTGCCAAGCCAGGCAATTCCCAAACTTGTCCACAAAGACCACCTGTTTTTACAGTAATGCCTATCTCTCCATTAGTGTTATTTCCGGTACCTACTTCTAAACACTCATCATTTTTTGCTTTTACTGGTGTTTTTACATTTGACATCTTTTTAACAGCATCTGTACCAGAAGCAAATTCGCCTTGTGAAGTATAGTAAGAACCCAAGTCCGAAATAAGCGTTTGTATATTTGAAGCAGTTTTTGATATCTCTGCATCATCCCTTGTTAAAGCTAGTTTTGGTATAGCAACCGCAGCTAATATGCCCAATATAACGATCACGAAGATCAACTCAATCATCGTAAAGCCTTTTTTCATGACTTCTCCTCCCTGAAATATAAATATTTTCTAAATCGAGCGAATTGTATCATAAATTCCAAAAAAACAATAAAATAATGTACTATATAAAAAATCAAAAATTTGCCGATATAAAAAAGAAAATTAAAAATTAGGGGCGTTATGAAGGGCATTATACTTTGTCTATTTATCATCACTATTTCATTTTGTAAATATGAATCCTATAAACCTCTTACGGTAGTAAAATATAATGAAGAAAAGGCTCTGCTTGGCAAAAAACTCTTTTTTGACAAAAGGCTAAGCCCAAATGAAAACTACTCTTGCCAAACTTGTCATAACTTGTATTGGAATTTAAGCGGAAGCAACCAAGATAGCATGGAAAAAGGCACTTTAAATCCTCCAACCATATTAAATGCTGCAGCAAATTATCTGTTTTATAGCGATGCAAAGATTAGCAATTTAAAAGATCAAGTAAAAGAGTCCATAACTTCTAGAATAGAACTAAACTCAGATAACGACAAGATAGTGGATTCTGTAAATAATATCTCTGAGTACAAAATTTTATTTAAAAAAATTTATAATGACGGCATTAATTTTGATAATATTGCAGATGCAATAGCTGAGTTTGAAAAGGCTATCTTGAGTGTTGATTCACCATTTGATCGTTTTATATCAGGTGATAACAATGCCATAGATGATAGTGCAAAGAAAGGATTTGAGATATTTAATAATATAGGCTGTGCTGCTTGTCATAATGGTAGAAATTTGGGAGGAAATTTGACACAAGATATTGGCCGAGAAAAAATTTCTGCCTTAGATACAAGCAAAAGATTAAGAAGAGTGCCATCACTAAGAAATATTACAAAAACTGCTCCATATTTATCTCATGGAGAGATAAACGATCTAAAAGAGGCTATAAGCTTTATTGGTAACTACCAGCTAGGATACGTTCTTAGCAAAGATGAAATTGATGCTTTATACTCATTTTTTCTGACATTAAATGGTAAAAAGCCTAGGATATTAAATGAGTACTAAACGAACAAGAACCGTACTTAGCGTCTTAGTAGCTATATTTTTCGTTAGTGCATTTTTTATATATAAAGCAAATATAGCCATTGATACGGCTCATAAATTTGATGATGGAATTTTAAATCTAAAATTTATAGACAATGAGATAACTTTTTCTTTAAATAATATTTATGATGTCTCAAACTACGACAAACTCAATGCTGACATAAATTCTTTTGATACAAATTTGAGCAACCTTTCAATGCTTAGTGATGAGATGTTGTTATTTCATCAAAATGAAATAACAAAAGACCTACAAAACATAAGAGATGTATTTAGTAAAAAAGTATTTTTTCTACAAAGATCAGCTTATGTAAACTCATCTATAGATTCTTATATCCAAATAAGTCAATATGAGATACAAAATCTAGCGCTTCCAAATAAGCTTGAGGCTGTATTCTATGCGATAAAAGGCGCTTTGATGCTTAGTCCTGAAGTAATAGATGAAATTTCAAAGCAAATAAAAATGTATAAAAATGAGTATAAAGATAACCAAAAAGCTCAAAATATATTAGACAAGATACTTTATGCGACTCAAGCTACAAAAACTTTACGTACAATCTCAAATAGTGCAAAAGAGCTACATCTTGATAATCTAATAGAAAATTTTAGAAACAAAATCCTAGAATTTCACTCTGATGAGGTGAATAACGCAAAAATAGCTCAGATAATTTGCCTACTTACATTTATAATATTTTGTGCATTTGGCCTCTATCAAATCAAAATGGCCTCAGAGCGTTTAAGACAGATAAAACTCTTAAGATCCACGGTTGAAAACGATCATAGCTCTATTATCTATTGCGATAAACACAATAGAATTTCATACGTAAATAAAACCTTTGAAGAAAAAACTGGCTACAAGCTAAAAGAAATAATAGGCAAAAACCCAAGAATACTAAAATCATATATGCACCCGCAAAGCTTTTATGAATCTATAAAAGAGGCTGTGCAAAAATCTCTACCTTGGGAGAGCGATGAGCTTATAAGTAGAACAAAAAGCGGTGATTTTTTATATGAAAAGGTAAAATTTTCGCCATTTTTCTTTAAAAATAAATTTGAGGGCTATATAGCGGTAAAACTTGATAGGACTAAAGAGACACTGATACTAAACGAGCTAACTCAAAAAAATGAACAAATAAAAATACAATCTTCAATCGATAAACTAACAGGCTTTGGCAATTACTTTGCTTTAACTGAAATTTTAGACGCACAAAAAGATGGAGTGCTCATTTGCTTAAGCATTAAGAATTTTAAAATTTTAAGATTCTTTTATCAAACTAAGATTATCGATGCAATGCTAAAAGCAGTAGCTGATACACTAAAGCTTTGTATAGATACTTCTGAGATAAAAGCAAAGCTATTTAGATTTCAAGACGATGCATTTTATATATGGTATGAAGGCGATAATATCGTAAGAGATATTGAATATATAAGAGAATATTTTGGTTCAAATAGAATAAATGTCGCTATTGATGAAAAATTTGAAAATTTACCAGGCATAAAGATGGTATTTGGTGTTTCATTGCCAAACGATACCCCACAAACTAACCGCCTAATGCAATCAGTCCTTGCAAATCAGCTCGCAATAGAAAATGGTAGCAATATTTACTACTATCTAGAAAATGACGCCATTGAGATGAAATATCACAAAAACCAGCTGGCAGTTCAGCTAATCGAAGATGCGTTAGAAAACGATAGAGTTATCGTAGAAGCACAAGGTATCTTTAACTTAGAAGAAAATGAGACCGAAGCAAAGTATTATGAAGTCTTGGTTCGTATAATCGATCAAAATGGTAAGATACACTATCCGGGCGAATTTTTAGATATTGCTATGAAAACTCAGTTATATCCGCAAATAACCAAAAAAGTTATAGCCCTTGCATTTGATTTAGCCAAAAAATATCCAGACTATACATTCTCAATAAATTTATCTAATACAGACATAGCCGACGCTAGTATGAGAGAGCTTATAGAAAATAAACTAATAGAGTGCAAAGATCCTAATAAAATTTGTTTTGAAATGCTAGAGAGCGAAGAGCTTAGCGACTATGTTGCGGTAAATTCTTTCATAAAACGCGTCAAAGGCTATGGATGTAAAATTTCGATTGATGACTTTGGCTCAGGATACTCAAACTATTACCGAATTTTGGAGCTTGATATAGACACCATAAAGATAGATGGCTCGATAATCAAAAAGCTTCCATTTGACGAAAATGCTAGAGTTCTAGTAGAAACCATCGTAAGCTTTGCAAAAAAACAAGGCTACAAAATAGTAGCCGAGTTTGCAAGTTCAGAAGAAATTTTAAACCAAATCAAAAATTTTGGAATACCTTACGCACAAGGTTTCTTACTAGGCAAGCCTCGCAGAATGGAATAGTGGCTAAATTTCTATATCTATACCAACCGGGCAGTGATCGCTACCTGTGATCTCTGGCAAGATAAATGCGTCTTTTAGCCTATCCTTTAATCCTTGCGAGATGAAGAAATAATCAATCCTCCAACCGACGTTTTTTGCCCTTGCATTAAAACGGTAGCTCCACCACGAGTAAGCGTCCGCTACGTCGCCATTTATGGCTCTAAAGGTATCGATAAAGCCACTTTTTAGCACCTCGTCGACCCACGCTCGCTCAATAGGCAAAAAGCCAGAAGTTTTGGCATTTGCCTTTGGATTTTTAAGGTCGATCTCGCGGTGAGCGGTATTTACATCACCACAAAATATCACCTCTTTGCCGTTTTTTATAAGTTCTTTGCAGTAAGCTAAAAATTTCTCGTAAAAGTCCATTTTATAGGCTAGGCGCTCGTCATCCTTTTGTCCGTTTGGAAAATAGATATTAAAAAGCACGATATTGCCAAATCTATGTTCCAAAACACGCCCTTCCGTGTCGTCGAAAAAAGCTGCCTTTTGTGTAGAAATGTCAAAATTTGCTAGGCTCATCACGCCAGAGTATCCGGCTCTCTCGCCTGAATTTACACTGATATCTTTAAAGCCAAGATTATAAATTTCTTTTGGCACATCACTTTCTTTGACTTTAATCTCCTGAAGCGCCAAAAAATCAGGCTTTTGCTCCGTAAGCCATGCAAAACCATCTTTTGTTACAAGTGCTCTAAGGCCATTTACGTTCCAGCTAATAAGTTTCAAATTTCATCCTTTTTTTAATTATAATTATGCCAAAAATCGCAAAAAGGAAAATTATGAGAAACCAGCCAGAGTATAAATTTTTTAAAAATTTTGGCTACGCAAGAGAGGGTTTGGCTGAAATTTTCAAAAACGAAAAGAGCTTTCGAATAGAAATTTATATATTTTTGGTAACTACGATCTCGCTATTTTTTTGGAATTTTGACCTTGTTTTTAATCTATTTTTGATCTTTAGCATGGCATTTGTGCTAGTTTGCGAATGCCTAAACTCTGGCTTAGAGCGAGTAACTGATCTTGCAAGCCCAGACTATCACGCCCTAGCAAAGGCGGCAAAAGATGCAGGAAGTGCAGCTGTGATGATCGCAAATTTCTTATGTGGCGCGCTTTGGTGCGTGGCAATAGGATATAAAATTTGGAGCTAGCATGAATGAAGAAATTTATAAGGCAATCATTGGCGAGAAAAAGGTAGAAATTATAAATTTGCTAGTTAAAAGCTGTGATGAAAATGGCTTCATTGTCGTAAAAATTTCAGAAATTTGTGAAAAGCTAGATGTGAGCAAACCAACCGTAATAAATACCTTTAAGCTGCTTGAAGAGAAGAAAATTTTTGAGAGAGTGAAAAATGGAGTTTATAGATTTAAAAATTTATAGTTAGTTTTAGCAGATAGTCTTAGCAGTGATTATGCTAAATGTCAAGCGGTCAGTTATAACGACGACCCTAGACGGCTGTGGCTCATGAACGCCACCTGTGATCTCACCAGCTACATATAGTTTGGTATAGGTATAGCCGTTTGAGAGCTTGTGACTTTGGTTTTGTGTTGATATTTGGCCGCCTATTGTGTGGTGAACTTTTGGCGTGCCATGCTCTGCTTAAAATGGTGGATAGGCTATAAAAGTAATATAAATTTTAGCTATAAATTTTCTAAAAAATATTCACTACGACTTATTTAAATTTATAATTTCGTTGATAAATTTTATAGTATTTTAGATTTTAACTTAAGAATAGAATTTGGTTTAGAAGGGCGGAGCAAAATTGCTCCGTAAATTATTTAACACCAACTATAATTTGAGTTGCTTTGATGATTGCAGTTACTTTATCTCCCGCTTTTAAAGCTAGGCTGCTAACTGACTCTCTTGTGATGATAGCTGAAATTTTACTGCCATTTACATCGATAATAACTTCAACATTTACAGCTCCGTCTTTTATCTCGCTAACAACGCCTTTGATTTGGTTTGTAGCGCTAAGCTTGATGCTATCATCTTTTGAAACGATAACGCTTGAAGCTTTGAATAAAAAGATAGCTTTTTTGCCAACTTTAAGATCAAGACCTTTTTCACTATCAACCGTAACAGTTGCTTTTAGCACCTCTCCGCCTGCAAGCTTAGCAGATATTAGCGAATTTACCGCACCTGTTCTTACCTCTGTGATCTCAACATTTAGTTGATTTCTTGCACTTATTGACATTTTATCTCCTTGTTTTGAATTAAATTATGGTGAAATTGTAAGGTAGAATTATTAAGCAAAACTTAAAAACTATTTATACAAAATTATAATATCAAAAATAAAAACTTTATACTTTTAGATGCCCTATAAATCGCTATTTGAGAAATAAAATCTAAAAATTTAATTTATATTATTTTGAAAAAAATGAGAAAAAATATTACTAAATGCTACTTTTAAATATCTATTTTTGTAAAATTCTTGTTAATTTGACTTTAAAGCTTGGTAAATTTAAAAGTATTTTAAGCTAAAGTAATATTTTTAGGTAAAGAAATAAATTATAAAATTTGAAGTAAAAATTTGAAAGTTTAAATGCCAGCTTCTAGCATGGCTTCTGCTTGATAATGTGTAATAAGTGGCTCGATGATCTCGTCAAATAATCCCGCAGCCATAATCGCATCAAGACGGTAAAGTGTTAAATTTATACGGTGATCACTTATGCGGTTTTGCGGATAATTGTATGTCCTTATCCTGCCAGAACGATCCCCAGTGCCAACTTGGCTCTTTCGCTCACTAGTCTCTTTTACAAGTCTCTCTTGCTCTTGAAGCTCATAAAGTCTAGCCTTTAGCACCTTCATCGCAGCTTCTTTGTTTTTATGTTGGCTCTTGCCATCTTGGTTTGTTACAACAAGTCCTGTTGGTATATGCGTGATCCTAACGGCACTATCAGTTGTATTTACCGACTGACCGCCATGACCTGAGCTTCTCATAACATCAACTCTTATATCATTTGGATTGATCTCGATCTCACTATCCTCAACCTCTGGCATAATAGCCACAGTCACAGCTGAAGTATGCACCCTGCCCTGGCTCTCGGTCTCTGGCACACGTTGAACTCTGTGTGTGCCGCCTTCAAATTTTAGCCTCGAGTAAGCACCTTTACCTTTTATAAGTACGATGATCTCTTTAAAGCCACCAGTATTGCCTTCGCTTTGACTAACGATCTCAAATTTATATCCACGAAGTTCTGCATATCTAATGTAAGCATTAAAAAGATCCCCAACAAATAGCGCGGCCTCATCACCACCAGTACCTGCACGAATTTCTAAAAATATATTTTTATCATCGTTTGGATCTTTTGGAAGAAGTAAAATTTTTATCTCTTCTTCAAGCTTTTCTCTTGAAATCTCTAAATTTTTAAGCTCCTCTTTTGCAAGCTCTCCGAGCTCAGAGTCCTCAAGTAGGGCTTTATTTTCGTCGATATCTTTTAAAATTTCTAGATATTTTGTTGAGGCAGTTGCGACTGGCTCGATAGATGATTGCTCTTTTGAGAGCTTTGTCATCTTTTCGATATCGTTTGCTATATTTGGATCGCTAAGAAGCGTAGAAATTTCATTATAGCGATCCAAAAATGGATGAAGTTTATCAGCAAACATTAAATTTTATAGATTAAGCAGCTTTTAGAGTATTTACCAATTGTGCAAGACGACTAACACGGCGAGCAGCAGTTTGTTTTTTCAAAAAGCCCCTACTTACGAAGCTGTGGATACTTTTGTTAGCAACTTTTAAAGCTTCATTTGCAGCATTTAGATCTTTAGCTTCTACGGCTACACGCACTGCTTTTGTGATATTTTTAAGTCTTGTGCGGTAAAATCTATTTCTTTCTGTTCTTTTTATAGTTTGTCTGGCTCTTTTTTCAGCAGATTTATGGTTTGCCATAATATACCTTTTTGAATAATTTTAGTCGGTGATTATATTAAAGATATAATAAATTTAACCTTAATTTAAGTCATCCTTAATGAAAGTAAAATTTTAGATTTTAAATTAGGTAAATTCTGATAAAATAGCACAATTTTATAATAAAAAGGATGAATTTATGAAACTATTTGGAACGGATGGAGTTCGTGGAAAGGCTGGAGAGAAACTTTCAGCTCAAACATCTATGCGTCTTGCAATGGCGGCTGGAATTTATTTTAGAAAGACTTCAGCGACAAATGTAATTTTGGTTGGAAAAGATACTAGAAAAAGCGGCTATATGATAGAAACCGCTATCGTTGCGGGGCTAACTGCAGTTGGCTATAACGTCCTTCAAATAGGCCCTATGCCAACACCTGCAATCGCATTTTTAACAGAAAATATGCGCTGTGACGCTGGTATAATGATAAGTGCTTCACACAATCCGTACTACGATAACGGCATCAAATTTTTTGATAGCTTTGGCAACAAGCTTGATGAGACGATAGAGGCCGAGATAGAAAAAATCTTCTACGACGATGAGCTCATCGCAAACGCTCAAAAGACGATGACAGAGATCGGTGCAAACAAGAGGATCGACGATGTTATCGGCAGATATATCGTGCAGATCAAAAATTCATTCCCAAAAGAGCTAAATTTAAAGAATTTACGAGTAGTTTTAGATGTGGCAAACGGAGCTGCTTACAAGGTCGCGCCAACTGTATTTAGCGAGCTTGGAGCTGATGTCATCGTCATAAACGACGAGCCAAATGGTAGCAACATTAACCAAAACTGCGGTGCGCTTCACCCAGAAGATCTAGCAAGCGAGGTAAAAAGGCTTCGTGCTGACATCGGCTTTGCATTTGACGGCGATGCTGATAGGCTTGTAGTAGTTGACGAAAACGGCGAAGTTGTGCATGGCGATGCGATACTTGGCTCACTAGCTGCATTTTTACACGAGCAAAAGGCTCTAAAAGGCGGCGCCATCGTAGCTACGGTAATGAGTAACGCTGCACTTGATGACTATCTAAAAGCTCATAAGATCAAACTACTTCGCTCAAACGTAGGCGATAAATACGTGCTTGAGATGATGAAAGAAAATTGTATAAATTTTGGCGGTGAGCAAAGCGGTCACGTGATATTTAACGACTACGCCAAAACTGGCGATGGCCTTGTTACCTCAATGCAAGTTGTCGCGATGATGCTTAAAAAAGGTAAAAAAGCTAGCGAAATTTTTGGCGAGCTAAAGCCGTATCCACAAATTTTACTAAATTTAAAGATCACAGAGAAGAAGCCGCTTGATAAGATAGAGGGGCTAAAAGAGCTTGAGGCTAGTCTTGCAAAAGAGGGCATAAGATCGCTCTTTAGATACTCTGGCACTGAAAATTTGATCAGACTTTTGCTTGAAGGCAAAAATCAAACTTTAGTTGAAAAACGCATGGATGAAGTTGAGAAATTTTTTGTAAAAGCCCTAAATGCATAAAAGCTTAGTTAAATTTTTCATTGCGTTTTTTGTCATTTTTATCGTTGATCAAGCGATAAAAATGATATTTATAGATGGTTTTTCGTGGGAGGGCGAGTTTTTCTCGCTAGTTCTTACATATAATAAGGGCGTTGCATTTTCGATGTTTGCCTTTTTAGATGAGTGGCTTAAATTTATCCAGATCGCCCTCATTTTAGGCGTTTTTGTCTATCTGGTCGTTGAGAAAAAGCTGCTTTACTCGCATGCCATTTGGCTTGGAGCTTTGCTAGGAGCTGGCAGCTCAAATATCACAGATAGATTTATCCATAGCGGCGTTGTGGATTATGTCTTTTGGCACAAATGGTTTAACTTTGCGGTCTTTAACTTCGCTGATGTGATGATCGATCTTTGCGTTGTGATGATACTTTGGCAAAGTTTTAGAAAAAGGAGAGAGAGTGGGAAATAATATCTACGTCGCATACGCGCTTTGGCTACTTACTGGCTGGCTTGGAGCGCATAGAATTTACCTTGGTAAATTTATCACTGGCTTTTTGATGATGGGACTATTTTTTATCGGTTACTCTTTACAAATCATCCTTGTTGGATATATATTTTTAGCTATCTGGTTTATCTGGTGGATCATCGACGCATTTTTAGTCGGCAGTGGTGTGGATAAAAATTTACAAAAGGCCGAGCTAAAAGAGAGGCTAAAACTAAAAGATAAAGAAGAGGACTTAAAAAGGCTTTACGAGCTTTTTGAGAGTGGTGCTATCAGCAAGGCTGAATTTGAAGCTAGAAAAGAGATACTTTTTAGATAAGGAGACGTTATGGCAGAATATTATCTTTACTTAAAATACCTCCACTATTTGTTTTTCATCTCGTGGATGGCAGTGCTGTTTTATCAGCCAAGGCTCTACGTTTATCACGTAGAAAATATGGACAAACCTGACTTTGTAAAAGTGGTCGAAGTGATGGAGTACAAGATGTATCACTATATCGGCTGGGTCGCACTGATTGGCTCATTTGTCACTGGTATATTGATACTTATCGCGATGCCTGATCTTATAAAAACTGGTCACATCCATGTCAAAATTTTAGTTGTCATCTTAATGGCTATCTATCACCTAGACCTTGGACGCTACATGAAGCAGCTTAAAGAGAAACGCTGTAACAAAAGTGGCATCTTCTTTAGAGCTTACAACGAAGTGCCAACTATTGCGATGCTCATCATCATCTGGGTAATGATAGTAAATCCATTTTAAAGGAATTTGATGAAAAAATTTTTAGCATTTATCGCTTTGCCAGCGCTCTTGCTCGCGGCTACTCAGTATTTTGAGCCGATGCAGATAAAATTTGACAACAGACTCTACTCGCTAGCAGGCTCAGCCAAGCCTGTGCCAAATTTATTCACGCAGGAGTATTTGCTTCCTGGCGAGAAGATAGATAGTTTTAGCTACATGCTCTCGCTAAATACCCTTAAATTTGACGCTACGCCAGAGCAAGCGGTCGAGCAAAAGATAAATGATCTAAAAGAGCTAAAAGCAAAAGGGCTAAAAGTGGCTTATAAAAAGGGCTCGCTGGCAAATGAAATTTATCTTGATATCACGATATTTTCAAACTTAAATGGCGTGCCAACAGCCGAGCACTCGATATATCGCTACACCAAACAAGGCGGAAATTTAGTCCTTTTTACCATCCAAAGGCGTGCTTATAAAAAAGAGGGCATTCAAAGATTTGCTACAAATTTCACGATCGAGTCGCAAGATTTTAGCAAAAAAGCCCTAGCCACACCTTTCCCACAAATCATCAGCAAATAAAGAAATTTGAGTGTAAATTTAGCCTTTGCACTCAAATTTTAAAACCAGACTTAACAAATTTATCTAAAAATAAAACGAATAGTTATATGATAAGAAAAACTCAAAAAGGATAGCCTATGATACATAAAATTCTTATCGCAAATCGTGGTGAGATCGCAGTTAGGATAGTCAGAGCTTGTAGGGATTTACACATCCAAAGCGTAGGAATTTACACAGCACCAGACAGCGAGTGCTTGCATGTCAGGATCGCTGACGAGGCCTATCAAGTGGGCGAAGATCCGATCAAAGGCTATCTTGACGCCAAAGCTATCGTAAAGCTCGCTAAAGAGTGTGGGGCTGACGCCATACACCCAGGATATGGCTTTCTTAGCGAAAACTACGAATTTGCAAAGGCGGTTGAGGACGCTGGGCTTATCTTTATCGGTCCAAAGGCTGAAGTGATAAGAAAAATGGGTGATAAAAATATCGCAAGATACCTAATGAAGAGAAACGGCATACCAATCGTTCCAGGCACAGAAAAGCTAAATGACGAGAGTATGGACGCCATAAAAGAGCACGCTAGACGCATCGGCTACCCTGTCATCTTAAAAGCAAGCGGTGGTGGTGGTGGCCGTGGCATCAGGGAGGTCTGGCAAGAAGAAGATATGCAAGATGCCTTTGAATCATGCACCAGAGAGGCAAAAGCATACTTTAACAACGACGAAGTTTTTATGGAGAAGCTTGTCGTCAATCCTCGCCACATCGAGTTTCAAATTTTAGGCGATAACTACGGCAACATCATCCACCTTTGCGAGCGTGACTGCTCTATCCAAAGGCGCCACCAAAAGATCATCGAGATCGCACCTTGCCCATCGATCAGTGAAAATTTAAGAAAGATCATGGGTGTGACTGCAGTGGCTGCTGCAAAGGCTGTAGGCTACTCAAACGTAGGAACTATCGAGTTTTTACTAGATGACTACAACAACTTTTACTTCATGGAGATGAACACCCGTATCCAAGTGGAGCACGGCATCACTGAAGAGATCACAGGACATGATCTTGTCGTTAGGCAGATAAGAATAGCAGCTGGCGAAATTTTAGAGATCGAGCAAAGCGATATCAAGCCACGTGGTTACGCGATAGAGGCAAGGATCACAGCTGAAAATGTCTGGGAGAATTTCATCCCAGCACCAGGCACTATCGAGGGCTACTATCCAGCACTTGGTCCATCTGTGCGCGTCGATAGCCACGTCTATAAGGACTACACCATACCGCCATTTTATGACTCTTTGATCGCAAAGCTGATCGTAAAGGCGACCGACTACGATCTAGCGGTAAATAAGCTTGAAAGAGCACTTGAAGAATTTACCATCGAAGGCGTGCGAACGATCATCCCATTTTTGCTAACGATCAGCAAAAGCAAGGAGTTTAGAAGAGGATTTTTCGATACTAGCTACGTTGAGAAAAACTTAAAAACTATCCTTGAAAATACCTATGATGATATGAACAAAGAGCCAAATGACGACCTAGAAGAGGTCATCGTAGAGGCGATAAAAAGATATAAAAAGAAGAGATGAATTTATCTCATTGCGGCTTTGGCGATAAATTCCGCCAAGGCTAAATTTTCGCGCAAACTGCGTAAATTTTAGCTCCGTCATTTGCCAAGGCGTAGAGCCTGCCACCGCTTACTAGTATAATCTGATCTGTAACTAAACCAAAATTTCAAACCCTATCTCTTTTAAAAGCAAGCCATTTCTAGCGCTTATCAAAACTGGCTTATTTTTGTGATTTGCGAACAAAATTTGACCATTAATCCAAGCAAAGTACTCCGTGCAACTGGTTTTAAATTTAAATATCGCCCGTCACTTTTTACATCCACGGCGTAGAGATATAAAGTAAAACATCCCCCTCACACAGATAAACTGG
The DNA here is from genome assembly GCF_015229955.1 of Campylobacter concisus. Taxonomy (NCBI): domain Bacteria; kingdom Pseudomonadati; phylum Campylobacterota; class Epsilonproteobacteria; order Campylobacterales; family Campylobacteraceae; genus Campylobacter; species Campylobacter concisus. The sequence continues at coordinate 51,309 of NZ_JAAKYZ010000007.1, read as the reverse complement.
CGTGTGGAAATATGTGCCAAGCTTTAGCCACCAGATAGTTTTGCCTATTCTTGTACTATGCTCTTTAGGCGGCACACTCGCGTTTAAATTTTCATCTTTTGCTTCATTATTGATCGCTGCGCCACCCAAAATTTCTTTGCACTCCATCATAAATGGCGAGCTCATGCGCACGCAAAAGCCTCAAGTTCGTATGTTTTAGCATCGTTATAAATCTCTTTTATGGGCTACGCTGCTTTATCAAGCTAATTTACCTCATCATTAACTCTTTGCAACATCTCGCATTTAGTGATTGCTAGTTTTCTTAGTTATCTCTGCCAGCTTCTTAAATTTATGAAGATTGTGGTCTAAATTTGGCGACAAATGGGTCAAAATTAAAAGCGCACCGAGTTAAATTTGATAAAATTTGCCAAAATTTAGCAGATTAAAGGACTGATATGTTTTTAAAGTTAAACCAGATAGCTCAAAAATTAGATCAAATTTTCTTGCCACTAGAGCAAGAGGGTATGACTGGCATGAGACTCTTGCTTCAAAATGATGTTAAAGCCACCGCACAAGCACTTAAAAACGCACAAGAAGCTCTTGGCATAAATTTCCCAGCTAAATTTACAAAGCTTTTAAGCAAATTTGACCTTGGAAATTTTGAAATTTGCAATGTCAAATTTGGCTCCAAAGGCGATTACGTGAGTGAGCTAGTACGGCTAAATAGCGTAGATGAGTTTGGTGGCAAATGGTGGCAAGGTGAAGCTCGCCCTTTAAATTTGATAGTCTTTGCCGTGGGTGATCCGTGGATATTTTTGCTTGATTGCACGAGTGGCGCGGTCTATGCATGGCTCTTTGGAGATGAGGAGCTTTGCAGCAGGTGCGTCGCAAGCGACTTTGAAAAATTTTTCATAGCGCTTGCCAGCACCTATATAGCAAGACTAAATGATGAAGCCATGCCATCAGCCAAACAAATCCTAAATTTTGTCCAAGCAGACGACACAGCACTTGATTTTTGGCAAGAGATGGCGCAAATTTAGTAAATTTAGGCTCCACTCAGCCTAAATTCTATTTTATAAATTTATCCCAGCGATCGAAACAAAAACCACTTTTTATAAATTTAGTTTCGATATGTAACGCTCATTGCCTAAAATAAAAATATAAAAATAAATTTAAATAAAAATTTTTTCTAGGAGAGTTAATATTCAACTACGAAAATTTGACGAATAGGAGCCAAAATGAGCGAGTACATCGAAAAAACGATGGAGTGGATAAAAAAGACCAATCCGGGTCAAGGCGTCTTTGTCCAGGCTGCGACCGAGGTTTTAAATAGCCTCGAGCCGCTTATAAAAAGAGAGAGCAAGTACCAAAAACACGCAATCCTAGAGCGCATCGTCATCCCTGAGCGCACGGTGATATTTCGCGTCACATACACGGGCGACGACGGCAGACCGCAGGTAAATAACGGCTACCGCGTGCAGTTTAACTCAGCCGTGGGCCCCTATAAAGGCGGTATCAGACTGCATCCTAGCGTCGATCTTGGCGTACTAAAATTTCTTGGATTTGAGCAAATTTTTAAAAATTCGCTCACGGGCGTAAATATCGGCGGCGCAAAAGGCGGCAGCACCTTTGATCCAAAAGGCAAGAGCGAGGGCGAGATAATGCGCTTTTGCCAAGCGTTTATGAGCGAGCTATACCGCCACATCGGCAACACTGTAGACGTACCCGCAGGCGACATCGGCGTGGGCGCGCGCGAGATCGGCTATATGTTTGGGCAGTATAAAAAACTCACGGGCAGATTTGACGGCATACTCACGGGCAAAGGCTTAAACTGGGGCGGCAGCCTAGCGCGTACGGAAGCGACTGGATACGGGTTAGTCTATTTTACGCAAAATATGCTGCAAAAAGCTGGGCTTGGGCTAGAAGGCAAAAAATGCAGCATAAGCGGTAGCGGAAACGTCGCCATATACACGGTAGAAAAGCTCTATCAAGTAGGCGCGCTGCCTATCACGGTTTCTGATTCAAACGGATACGTTTACGACGCCGAGGGCATCGATCTAGCGGTGCTTAAAGAGCTAAAAGAGGTCAAACGCGCGCGCCTTAGCGAATACGTTAAATTTAGACCGAACGCAAAATACGTAAGCGTGGGCGAGTACAAAGAGGGCAGAAACGGCGTGTGGGACGTGCCGTGCGACGGGGCGTTTCCGTGCGCGACGCAAAACGAGCTGCATCTAGCCGACATAAAGACGCTCTACGCTAACGGCTGCCGTTTCGTGGCTGAGGGCGCAAATATGCCAAGCACGCTTGATGCGATAAATTTTATGCTAGCGCAAAAGGATTTTTACTTCGCTCCGGCAAAGGCGGCAAACGCGGGCGGCGTGGGCACGTCAGGCCTAGAAATGATGCAAAATGCAGGTATGACCGCATGGAGCTTTGAAAAGGTCGATCATAGGCTGCACGGCATAATGAATCATATCTTTGAGCTTAGCTACGAGACTAGCAAAGAGTTTGGCGACGAGGGAAATCTGGTGCTTGGCTCAAATATCGCGGGCTTTAGAAAAGTGGCCGACGCGATGATAGATCAGGGATACGTGTAGGGCTGATTTTGCTCTTTGCTCTATAAATTTACGTCCAAGTTAAATTTGGACGTAAATTTATATGAAGTTACTTTGGGTTTTTAGTTAAAAAAGAATTTGCCTTTTGTGTGGCAAATTTTACTGACAAACTATCAATTTTACGCTAGTTTGAAGTATTGTATATATGTGGATTTGAAGCTCGCCTAAATTTAAAATATTGATACTAAGGTGGCGAGCAGATTACTATTTTTAGAGCATTTAATAGAAATTTTGTCAAAAAGCTGGCGTAGTAGCAAATAGTGGAGTGGCGAGATTTGTGCAACAAATTTGAAAGTTTTTGCCATGTATGCTTTTGCTTGATTGCACGAGTGGTATGTTTATGTGTGGCTGTTTAAAGATGAAGAAATTTGTAGCGGGCGCGTTGCGATCGAGAAATTTTTATAGTGTTAGCTGGCATCGATATAACAAGGCAAAATGAAGAAGTCCTGACAGAGAATGAGCAAACACTAAATTTTATCCAAGCAGATTATAGGGCATTTGATTTTTACCAAGAAATGGCTTATAAAATTTAGTAAATTTATGCTCACCCAGCCTAAATTCTCTTTTATAAATTTAAGCTACAAACAAACGAATCTCTTAGCAAATTTATACAGCTACTAGGCGAAATTTAGCTTATAACACTCGAACAGACACTATGAATTTACAACTCGAAAGAAGTTATCAAATTTACTCTTTCAGGCGAGCTCTTGCCTAGTCGAATTTCAGCAAAGCACCCATGTAATGGTTGGCAGAAAAAGGATGGAGCAAATTCTAGTAAGCAAAAATTAAAATTTGCTACATTTAATCCACGAACAAGCAAATTTATCGTCAAATTTGGTCGCCACATAAAACCAAGAGTAGTCAAAGCTTTTTGTAAAAAGTATTATTAAAGCGATATCCCATTACCAAATTTAGCTAAATATTAGGCAAAATTTAGCTTAAAAATACTCACGCAAGCACTCAAATTTTGTAAGCTCACAAGAAATATTTTCAGCACAACATCCATACGAGCGATAACAAAGCGGGTAAATTCCAGCAAGTAAAGACCAAAATTTACTAAATTTAAACCACATCCAAATTTTGCCTATCAAATTTAACCATAAGGTATATCAACCCTGCAAACGCCTTTGCGTAAATTTAACACATATAAAAATGATAGGATTTTTGAAAATAGTTATTTATAAGTTTTTGTATTAAAAAATTTAATGTAACAAAGAGCAAGCCCTAGCCTGCTCTTTGTGAAAATTTAACCCTTTTTTGGAGTTACAAGCATATTTACATAACGACCTTCTATCATAGGTTCTTTGTCGCGATCAGCTTCATTTTTTATCATTTCCCAGACCTTCTCAAGCATAGCTACACCAGCTTCTGGAGTACTCATCTCGCGACCCTTTAAAAATACACGAAATTTAACGTGTTTGCCATCTTGCAAAAACTCACTTGCGTGTTTAACCTTGTAGTTTATATCATTTTGGGCGATCTTGACAGAGAGTTTTATCTCTTTTATCTCGATGGTTTTTTGCTTTTTCTTGGCTTCTTTTTGCTTTTTCTCTTGCTGATAGCGGAATTTACCATAATCCATTATCTTGCAAACTGGCGGCTTCGCATCTGGCGCTATAAGCACTAGATCAAGCCCAAGCTTATTTGAGATCTCTAAAGCCTCTTCTCTTGAGATGACACCGTATGCCGTGCCATCATCCCCTACACATCTTACCTCTCTCGCCCTTATGTCCTCATTGAGCAATACTTCATTTTCCTTACTCAAAAATGTACCTCACTAAGTTTCTCCTTCGTTAAATTTATAAATTCCGCCAAGCTCATATCGCTCTGCGTCCTAGCCTGTCTGTCGCGTAGCGCAACGCTCTTATTCGCTACTTCGTTGTCGCCTAGCACGACTATCATAGGCACCCTTTGTTTTTCAGCCGTTCTTATTCTCTTATTTAAACTCTCATTTTTACTTGCGATCTCGCTATCGACGTTGATCTTTCTTAGCTCACGTGAAATTTCTTTTGCGTAGTCTAAATGTGCGTCGCTAATAGGTACAATGACGACTTGCGTAGGAGCGATAAAAAATGGTAGCTCACCAGCAGTGTGCTCAAGTAAAATTCCTATGAATCTCTCAAAACTGCCAAGCAGTGCTCTGTGAAGCATTACAGGGCGTTGTCTTTCGTTATTTGCGTCGATGTAGCCCAGATCAAAGCGCTCAGGTAGGTTAAAATCGACCTGGATCGTGCCGCACTGCCATTTTCGTTTTAGTGCATCGGTGATTTTGATGTCGATTTTTGGACCGTAGAATGCGCCGCCGCCCTCGTCGATACCGTATTTAAAGCCGTTTTCGTCAAGCGCTTCTTTTAGCGCTTTGGTCGCAGTTTCCCAAATTTCATCTCCGCCGATCGCTTTTGCGGGCTTGGTCGAAATTTCCATCTCGTAATGAAAGCCAAAATTTTCCATTATCTTGCCAGCAAATTTTAAAATTTCTAGGATATTTTCTTTGATCTGGCTTGGCATACAAAAGATATGTGAGTCATCTTGTGCAAATTCGCGAACTCTAAAAAGTCCGTGAAGCACGCCACTTTTCTCATGGCGGTGAACGACGCCGTACTCGAAAAATTTAAGCGGGAGATCGCGGTAAGAGCGGATGTCACTTTGATAGACTTTGATGTGGCCAACGCAGTTCATCGGCTTGATGCCATACTCTGTCTCATCGATCGTTGTAAAGTACATATTTTCTTTGTAGTTTGCGTAGTGGCCGCTTCTTCTCCACACATCAGCCTTTAAAAGCTCAGGACCTCGCACTGGCTCGTAGCCGCGGTCGCGGTGAGCTTTGTATAAAATTTGCTCTAACTTAGAGCGCAAGCGTCCACCATTTGGTAACCATATCGGCAAGCCGCCACCCACTTCTTCATCAAAAGTAAATAGTTTCATCTCGGTGCCAAGCTTTCTGTGGTCACGCTTTTTGGCCTCTTCAATGATTCGGATGTGCTCTTTTAAACTCTCTTTATCTGCATAAGCTGTGCCGTAAATTCTAGTTAGCATCTCACGGCTCTCATCGCCGCCAAGATAAGCTCCAGCCACGCGTGTAAGCTTGAAAAATTTTAAAAATTTAGTATTTGGTACGTGTGGTCCGCGGCAAAGATCCTCAAAATCGCCTTGCGAATAGCTGCTAACTTCACCATCTGGGATTCTTTTTAAGACCTCTTGTTTTAGGTCGTCATCTTTAAATTTATCGCTCATATTAGCTTTGGTTGAGCAGGTTTTGATGATATCAATTTTCTTCTCAGCAAGCTCTTTCATTTTTTCTTCGATCGCTGCTAGATCGCTCTCGCCTAGCTTCGTGCCCTCATCATCAACTCTAAAATCATAATAAAACCCATCTTCTACGTTTGGTCCGACAAAGAATTTTGCCTTTGGATAGAGTGATTTGATAGCTTGTGCCATGAGGTGTGCACAGGAGTGTCTGATAACGTGTAGTGCCTCTTTTGAGTTGTCAAAATAGATAGGCTCGGCACTACTCTCGCGCCCTACGATACTTTGAGTATCGACTATTTCGCCATTTAGTTTGTATGCGATGATATCGCTCATTGTTTTTCCTTATATCAAATTGTCTTTTTTACGATAAAAGAACGATTAAGGATTTTATCTAAATGGGCTTTAAGCTAAACTTAATATTTACTAAGCAAATTTTTATAAATTCTTTTTAAATCCACAAGCTTTGATATATAAATTTATTTATGAAATATATATATTTATATTTAAATGTATAAATCCCTAAATTTAAGGCTTTTTATTTATATAATTTATTATATTTTAAGATTATGCCTGATAATATTTGTTCTTGAAATGAATTTAGCAATTTCTCGTCTTTGCATTATTTAAATTCATTTTTCTCCCGACAATATTTAGTGCTAGGAAGTGGTTAGCCTAGCACTTTTTATTCTGCAAAATTTATTAGCGTTGGTCGTACTATCTTTGTATAATCTTTTGTATTTAAAATGATCGATCTATCAAGTAGTCCTGCATTAAATGCGATCTCATCGTTTCTTTGTAGCAACCTTTCATCAACTACAATGTGTAAATTTTTATGAAAGCTAAATGGTGGCACTGAACCAAAAACACAATCTGTCAATGCCAAAACTTCATCTGGACTAGCTAGGCTTGCTCTTTTGCCGTCAAATTTTTGTGTCAAGCTATCAAGATTTGCTTGCATATCGGCTGGCAAAATAGCCAAAATATAAATTTTACCAGCCTTCATCGCTGGCTTTTCATCGCTTAGCAAATAATCATTTAGCACATTTTCATCTTTAAAAATTTGCCTAAATTTTTCCTCATCTACCCCTTTTATAGAGCAAACTAGAGCCTTTGCGCCTTGGCTCATCTTTGTTCCCCTAAGTTTTGCCACCTCTTCTGAAGTGGTCGCACTCTCATGATTTAGGACTTTAAATTTGGCTTCATTCTTGCTAAGAAGCTCATATATCTTATTAAAAATTTGCTCAGACACAACTCTTTCCTTTAGATAAATTTTAGTTAAAATTATACCGCTAAAACTTACAAAAGACAGGAAAATGCAGATAAATTTAGATGATATAAAGATTGAGCCAAGTTGGAAAGAGGTGCTAAAAGATGAGTTTTTGAGTGAAAATTTCGCGCATATCAAAGAAAATTTCTTAAAAGCAAAGAGTACTGGCGTCGTCTATCCACCAAGTGCACTTATTTTTAATGCATTTAATCTAACGCCTTTTCACTCTGTCAAAGTCGTCATCCTAGGCCAAGATCCATACCACGGTGCAAATCAAGCCATGGGGCTAAGTTTTTCAGTGCCTAGTGGCGTAAAAGCCCCACCAAGTCTTGTAAATATCTACAAAGAAATTTACGCCGATCTTGGCATAAAAGAGCCAAATAGCGGCGATCTTACAAAGTGGGCAAAGCAAGGCGTGCTGCTTCTAAACTCGACTTTAAGCGTAAGCGCTGGAGTGGCAAATTCCCACGCAAACTTTGGCTGGCAAGGCTTTACTGACGCTGTAATAAAAAAAGTTAGCCAAAATTTACAAAACGTAGTTTTTATACTTTGGGGCAATCCAGCTAGAGCCAAAGCACCGCTCATTGACGCCAGCAAGCACCTTATCTTAGAGGCAGCACATCCAAGCCCACTGGCTCGTGGCGCATTTTTTGGCTGCCGTCATTTCTCAAAGGCAAATATCTACCTAGCAAATCACGGTAAAACGCCAATAGACTGGGATCTAAACGTAAAAATTTGATCTATTTTTTTAGATCATTTAAAAGTTTGTTTGTCTCTTCAAGCTTTCTTTTGCAAAATTTCTCATCTTTGTTTTGCAAAATTATGGCTTCTTGGCCGCTTTGTCTTTGTTTAAACTCATCAAATTTAAGCTCAAAAAGCCTTAACGCCTTTTCATCATTTGCAAGTCGTTTGCTCTCTTTGGCATAAAGCTCGTCAAGATAGAGCCTACTTTGCTTTATATATTCATTGCAAACATCGTTTGCATGGACTAAGTTTATGCCAAGCAAAATGGCAAAAATAGCTATTTTTTTCATGTTTTTCCTTGAAATTTTTGCGTTATACTAGCCTTTAAGCACTTAAATTTTAAAATGCTCTTTCCAAAAAAAGGATAAAAAATGAGACGAAAAGATAGAGAGCTAAGCCGTGAAGATGGCTTAAAAATCATAGATGAATGTGAATATGCGGTAATTTCATGTGTGGATGATGAGGGAGAAATTTTTAGCGTGCCTATCTCGCCAGTTAGAGTTGGTGAAAGCATTTTTATACATGGAGCTACCGCTGGCTGTAAGGCAAAACTGCTTCAAGATGGGCGAAGAGTGGAGTTTGTTTGTGTAAGCTTTAATAAAGTCCCGCATCTAAATGATAGCGAGCTAGATGCGATAAAAAACGATGGCAAGGCACTTGGAGGCAAGGTTTTTACGACTGAGTATAAAAGCGCCATCGCAAAAACTAGAGTTTATGAGATCACAGACGAAGCTAAAAAATATGAAATTTTAAAAATTCTCAGCCTAAAATACACAGCCTATGCGATGAACACCTTTGAAACAGCGGCTCAGTATGGGTTAAAGATTACTAAAATTTATGAGCTAAAGATAGAAAGCCTTAGCGCAAAGGCTAAAATTTTGCCAAAAGCGATAAAGGAGTAAATTTGAGCTCACTTGCACTGATGTTTAGACCAAAAAACTTGGATGAGATTTGCGGTCAAAAGGCGGTTAAAGCGGCATTTTTAAAATTTATAGCCTCTAGCAAAATCCCGCACTCCATCTTTTATGGTCCAGCAGGCTGTGGCAAGACGAGCTTTGCAAGGGCGGTGGCAAGTGGTGCAAACTACGACTTTTACGAGTTTGACGGCGGAAATTTAAAGATAGATGACTTCCGCAAAATTTTAAAAAACTACGAAAACGCCCTAAACAAGCCGCTCTTTTTCATAGATGAGATCCATAGGCTTAGCAAAACCCAGCAAGAAGCACTGCTCATCCCCATGGAAAACTACAAAGCCCTAGTCATCGGCGCTAGCACTGAAAATCCCTTTTTCACACTAAGCTCAGGTATCAGAAGTCGCTCGATGCTCTTTGAGTTTAGACCGCTTAGCAGTAGCGATTTTGAGGAGCTTCTTGGCAAGATAAGAGAGCAAATTTCATTTAGTATTAACGAGGAGGCGAAGGAGTATCTCTTTAAAAGTAGCGGCGGTGACGCAAGAGCTATGCTAAATTTATTAGAATTTGCCGTCACGCTTGATGAAAATGTGAGCTTAGAAAATTTAAAAACACTTCGACAAAACGCCCTAAAAGAGGGAGCAAAAGAGGACGACACGCACTATGAGCTAGCAAGTGCTTTTATAAAAAGTATGCGCGGAAGCGACGAAAACGCCGTCATATACTACCTAGCAAGGCTCATAGACTCTGGCGAGAGTGCGGACTTCATCGCTAGAAGGATGGCGATATTTGCCAGCGAAGACATCGGCAACGCAAACCCAAATGCGCTAAATTTAGCCGCAAGCACACTAAGTGCGGTAAAAGAGATAGGCTTTCCAGAGGCTAGGATCATACTGGCTCAGTGCGCCGTCTATCTAGCTAGCTCGCCAAAGTCAAACTCCAGCTACAACGCGATAAATGCCGCCCTAAGATATGTGCAAAGCGAAGAAATTTTAAAGATCCCGCCATATCTAAAAAATCACACAAAAGAGAGCAAGGACTACCTTTATCCGCATGATTTTGGCGGCTGGGTCGAGCAAAAATATCTAGAAAAACCGCTCGTTTTTTACAAAAGCAAGGGCATAGGCTTTGAAAAAACGCTAAATGAGTGGCTAGAGAAAATAAAATCCAAGGGCTAAATTTTGGGCTTTACTCTATCAGATTTATTTATGGCGAGTATAAGAGTAAATTTTAAAAGGAATGCAGATGAACGAGCAAAATTTAGTGTACATCGCAAATTTAAAGATAGAAGACGTGCCTTGGAGTAGATTAACGACGGCTTATAACAGAGCAAGTAGCTTTCCAGAAATTTTTAAACAACTTTGGGCGGCGATCGATGAGAAAAATTTGATGCAGAGCGTGGCTACTGACAAGTCAAATAGCGGATAAAATATGGCAAATCCAGCAAATAACAATGAAGCAAAATTTAACGCCAAAGCTGCTTGTGACGTGCTTTATAAGATTTTTAGCAAACTAAGAGCCAAATATGTTTTGCCAAGTTATATCCGCGCAATAAAGATTGCAAATTTCGTGTAAAAGCCTCCTAAAACACGCAAAAACCTAATTTTAAAATCTAAAAACCATTCTAAACCTTCATTGTGGGATAAATTTAGAAATTATCAATCAAAAAACGCCTTAGAGCACAAAAATATTGGTCGCAAAATCTTGCTAGTAAAAACAAGTTCACTACGAGTAAGCCAAAACTAGCACGAAATTTTAAGCCAAGCTAAAAAATTTTTCTTATTTATTCTAATTTTATATTTTTTTAAATATACTCGCTCTCTAAACTACACCAATGAAAGTCAAGAAAATGCCTACAAATTTTGCTGAAATTTTAAATAATTGTGTTGAAAGTATAAATTCATTTCTTTGGGGTCCATACTTCCTTATCGCCTTACTTTGCGGCACTGGACTATTTTTTACTATTAGGCTTGGGTTTGTTCAAATTTTTAAGTTTAAAATGGGTCTAAGAGAACTTTTTGGAAATTTCTCACTTCACGGCGAAGCTGCTGGCAAGGCTGGCATGAGCCAGTTTCAAGCAGTTGCAACTGCGATCGCCGCACAAGTTGGCACTGGCAATCTAGTAGGTGCGACAACAGCTCTTATCATGGGCGGTCCTGGAGCGATATTTTGGATGTGGTGCGCTGCATTTTTAGGCATGGCCACAAATTTTGCTGAAATTTGCCTAGCTCAAATTTACCGCACAAAAGATGATAGCGGGCACACGATAGGCGGTCCGGCATTTTATATAAGTCGTGGATTAAAGGGAAAATGGGCAAAAATTTTAGCTGGATTTTTCGCTATCGCTATCATTATCGCGCTTGGCTTTATCGGAAATATGGTGCAAGCAAACTCGATCTCAGACGGCTTTAAAGGTGCCTTTGGTATACCTCAGTGGATAACTGGAGCTTTTTTAGCAATTGTCTGCGCGGTCATCTTTATAGGTGGCGTAAAGGCGATCGCAAGAGTGGCTGAAAAGATTGTGCCTTTGATGGCTTTGCTTTATGTAGGTGTTGGACTAATCATTATCGCTTTAAATTTTCATGAAATCCCAGATGCAGTTTTGCTTATCTACAAAGCAGCGTTTGATCCTTCAGCTGCGTGGGGTGGAGCTACTGGAGCTAGCATAGCAGCTGCGATGAGATACGGCATAGCAAGGGGTCTTTTTAGCAATGAAGCTGGCATGGGCTCGACTCCGCACGCACACGCCGCAGCTAATGTCAAACACCCAGTCGATCAAGCAGTACTTGGCATAATGAGCGTATTCGTAGATACTTTTATCGTTTTAAATATAACCGTTTTTGTAGTACTTACCGCAAATGTTATTAGCTTTGAAAACGGCAAGGCGGTCTTTACAGGCATAACCTTAGTACAAGAAGCCTTCTCATCGCATATCTTTGGCAAGGTTGGCGGATATAGTTTCGTAGCTGTTTGCCTATTTTTCTTTGCATTTACAACAATTCTTGGATGGTACTATTTTGCTGAGATCAATGTAAGATACCTTCTTGGGGCAAAAGCGGTCAGAGCTTTTCAAATTTTAGTAGTCATTTTTGTATTTTTGGGAAGCTTGCAAAAAGTTGATTTTGTCTGGAGCCTAGCAGATATGTTTAATGGCTTGATGGTCGTACCAAATTTAATTGCCATCATCATTTTAAGCCCTATCGTGGCAAAGCTTTTAAAAGATCACGATGCTGGCAAAGAGTATGATGTGAAAGATTATTTGAAATAAGTCTTTACCACATCTTTAGAAATTTTACTAATAATTAATTTTTAAATCTCTTGTTTGGGATATTTTGCTAGAAGTGGTGGCCCCGAATGGACTCGAACCATCGACCACTACCATGTCAAGGTAGTGCTCTACCAACTGAGCTACGGGACCAAAGATTTGGGATTATATTTTATTTTCTATTTTATTTAGCTTAATTCTTTAGTAATTAAATTTGTTTATAAGCAGTAAATGCAATGGAAAAATTAGAATTAGCTGGCGCTTACTTTGTAGTTATCGGCAAAGATGAAAACTACCTAGTCAATATCTGCAACTCACGTGTCGTCATAAAAACTCCTTGATAGCGATAAAGAGCCAAAACGTGCAAGCTGCCACTATGATGCAGGTCACAGCACTGGTTTTAGAAACTACCTTGAGTACTGGAAGCCTTCATATAAAATTTACGATAAGAAGATGCTTGAAAAGAGGATAGAAACTAAGCAAAAATTCTTCAAAGATGAGTTTAAACCTACAAAAGATGAATAGGAATTTTTAAAACAAAAGGCCAATAAGAACAATATAAAAACTAGTTGGTGGACTAGTGGGTTAGTAGAAGTCTAGCTTAAAAAACTAACCAGCTTGTCTTGGTTTTTATTATTTAAATCACGATAAGTTTGCTAAAATCCAGTCAATATAAATTTTTAAATTAAAAATCTAAAAATGGCAATGTGCTATTTCCCAATAATAATCTTTGCAAGTCTTTCATTCTTTTCATTTATATTAAATTTTACTTCAGCTATTTTTCTGCTTTCCATACCCATTTGGACTATCATTTCTGAATTTTGTATAAAATAAATCATCTTTTGTGCCAAAATTTTACTATCAAATGGTGGCACCAAGAATCCATTTACTCCATCTTCAACAGTTTCTTTGCATCCTACACTATTTGTGGTTATTACTGCCCTTCCTATCGCCATAGCTTCCTGCGTACTTCTTGGTACACCTTCTCTGTAATACGAAGGCAAGACAAAAATGGAACTATTTACTATCCGTTCTTTTATATCATTTACGAAGCCAGGATATATAACTACGTCACTATCAAGATAAGGTTTTAGCTCTTCTTGCGTTAATCCAAATGGATTGTGCTCATCAAAACTACCAAATATATAAAACTTTACATCTTTATATTTTTCTTTTACGATTTTAGCTGCCTCTAAATACTCAAATATTCCCTTTTCTGCAAGAAGTCTTGCTATAAAAATAAAACTTATAGGATCAGTAGGTGCTTTAGTATATGAGAATTTATCAAGATCAACACCTATACCACCTAATATATTTATGGATTTTACTTTTATATTGTATCTATCGATCAAGTCCTTTTTGTCGTCATTATTTAAAAATATAAGCTCATCAAGAGATGGTAGTGAAATTTTATACAAAAGAACTTGTATAGTTTTGATAATTTTCGCCTTTTTTGTTTGCCCATTTTTATGGACTGTAAAAGCTCCGCCAAGCCCTTCTATCATGCCTACTATTCGTGGCACTCTTGCTATTTTTGCGGCTATAGTTGCAAAAATAACTGGTTTAACAAAAAAAGAAAAAATCGCATCTGGTCTATGCTGCCTAAATAGCTTAACCAAATCATATGTAGCAATGAGATCTTTAAATGGATTTAGCCCTTTTGCATTTAAAGTGTGGTCAAGCGGTGTTGCACCCAATGAGATTATTTTTTTTCTACTTTCTTCATTGTGGTCACTAACTAAACAGTAGACATCATACCCTTTTGATACAAGTATTTTTATAAACTCTTCTCTGAAATTTATCATCATAGACGAGACATTACCGATTATAAAAATTTTTATAGCAACTCCAATCATATGAATCTAAAAATTTCTAAGCCTAATAAATACTTTTTTTGCAAAAACAAAAATTTGCGGGAACCCTATAAAAACTGTGCTATATAAAATTTTATAGATTATATTTCTATTGATTTGAAAAACATATTTTATATTATTTGCTTCTGGGCATATAGCATTTATTTGTTTTTTGAAATCACTTTCAGAATAATCCAAAGTAAATTTTAAAATAGTAGGAATATGAAATTTAAAATATTCATCGAAAAGATCTTTTTGTATCAAAAAATTCTTTACAGCTCTGCTAAAATCAGCAAAATCATCAAGGGCTTTTTTATTATTTGAAAAACTACTAGAAAGCGAATTAGGATTTGTCCTATAGTGATAAAATGGTTTTGCAATGTGAATAATTTTTTTTGCCCAATAAAAAAGCTGTAAATTTACAAAACTATCTTCGCAGTGTGAAAAATATGGAAATTCAACATTTTCATAAAGCTCTCTTTTAACCAATTTATCACACATGGAAACAGAAATTTCATGAGATAAAATAGCTTTTACAAAGTTCAAATTAGACTTTGGGTGATTTTTTGTATAAAAAAAACTTTTTACAATGCTTTTTTTATTAAATTCTTTAATATAGTCAAAACAAACTATGTCTGCATAACTTTTTCTAGTTTCATTAATCAAAGAACTTACCATATCTTTATCGACCCAGTCGTCACTATCTACAAACAAAACATATTTACCATTTGAAGCATCCAAACCATATTTTCTAGTAAGACTTGATCCACTATTTTTTATATTGTTGATAATTTTTATATCATCTTTTCTATTTGGATATTTTTCAATGGTATCTTTCAAAATTTTTATAGAACCATCTGGAGTACAATCATTTACAAAAATATACTCTATATTGTTATAGTCTTGCTCTAAAAGCGTAGTTACACACTTTTTTATATATTTCTCCACATTATAAATAGGCACTATTATAGAAACATTATATTTTTCCATTATTTGCCTTTGAGAACACTAGCTACGCCAAACCAAAAATAGCTATAAAATATAGCTCTAATATCTTTATGGCAAATAAGATTATACAACCATCTTCTACCAAGTACTTGTTTTAAAGTAGTCAAGTCTACTACTTGTTTATTCTCACTGGCTTTTAAAATTTTATCAAAGTAGTTCTTTATACGTTTTAATTCGATTTTATTATTTTTTATTCTTGCATTATCGGATATTATAAAATGTACTTTCATATCTTCTTCGTTTATACTTAAATCAACTGCCTTAAGAGCTTCTTTAAAAATATCTTTTAATACGTTATATCTTTTTGAACAATCCTTGTCTGATAATCTTGTAATGCTTGTTTCTAAAAATCTATATTTTAAGAGTATTTCTGGGATATTATAAAATTTACCAACCTTTGCAAGCTGAGTCCAAAGATGATAATCTTCTGCATTTTTAAACCTTTCATCATACAAAATATTATTATTTGTAAAGGCATCTTTTCTAATCATTACTGATGGATGAGCAAAACAACAAGAAACAAGCAAATTTGCTTTTATTTGTTTGTCGTGTTCAAAATATCTAGCAACTTTTTCATTTATATTTTCCCCAAAAATATTTATCCAACTTCCACAAACAACTATATCTTTGTCATGTTCCATCACTTGTAGTTGTTTTTCTATCCTAAACGGCAAACTAATATCATCTGCATCCATTCTTACTATATACTCACCTCTTGCTTTTGCTATCCCCTCATTTAAGCTCGATATTAATCCTCTGTTTTCCCTGCTGATTAAAACTATGCGATCATCTTCATTCTTATACTTTTTAATTATTTCCAGGCTCCTATCATTTGAGCCATCATTGATAATGATAAATTCAAAATTATTATATGTTTGTTCCAGTATGCTTCGTATAGCAGCATCTAAATATTTTTCAGCATTATACACAGACATCACAACGGACACGACTGGATTTTTACTAATGTCTATCATTTTATATTACCCTTTAATACGCTATATATTCTTTCTGCTATACAAAAAAGTCCAATACCTTTTAAAAAAATTATTAATTTTGCCCTAATCTTTATATTTATATAGAATAAGTCCTGTTTGATTCCATTTATTAGTTTTTTTAAATTATTATTTTCTATCAAAGCTTCCATTATTTTACAATCATTTATATCCTTTTTTTCATGGCGATTTTTTTTCATTTTATATAATTGAACAAATGATACAAATTTTAAACCATTAAAATAAAAATAATTCTCTGGATTGTAAATAATATCGCTTTTTTCTTTTTTATGATATCTCAATTCTTCATCGTGGGCTTCAAATTCCTTATTCTCAATTTTTATGCTTGAAAAATAATCTATATCTCGAGATTCTCTTAACCCATAAACGGATAAGATTATGCTACCATCCAACGCTACATCATCAGTATTAAGCTTATTATCTACTATAAACTTCTTAAATTTATCTATATTTCTATGAACAACAATATATTTGTTTGGCTTTGCATAGTTTAAAAAGTGAATACTGTTATCATTTAAAACTATACGTGATGCTCTTATAGCTTCTTCTTTAGTGTCAGTTATATGTACAGAATGTTTTCCAATATTAAAAATATTTCTTATTTTATCTTTTATTTTTAATACATTATTTAAACTATCTTCTTGAAACACCACAATTCTTACCGGATTAAAATTAGTAAAACACTCTATAAGCTTGCCTTTGGACCCACTAAAATTATTCTCTACTCTACCCAACCACTCTTCCCCATAATATATTTGAGAAACTAAGTTGTGCGCACCATTTGGATTAAGTTTTATCTCTTTTTTATATACTATTCTTGGCACTATTTCTTCTATTTCTTCGTCGTGTCCTTGTGCTGTAGGCCATATAAAGGCGATATATGTATTGTTGGCATATTCTATAAATTTAGCAACTACAGCATCTAAGATTTTATTCGACACATTTCGCTCATAGAAAAATTTGTAGTTATAAATATGGTCTGCAGTATCTATTTGCACACACCCAACATCTATATCCATATATATAGCACTGGAAACCCTATGTGCTCCATTTGCTATAGACTTATTTTTTGAAAGTGGCACAATAGTTTTACGACAGTCAAATCCATTTTTCTTAATACTCTCAAAAGTACTATCAAATTCTTTTATAAAAGAAATAATGCCATTTTTGTTTTTATTACCAAACTCAGTAAATTTCCCCAAACTAAACGCACGTATATGCTCTTCATAAACTTTTTTTGCAAAAGCACTATCCTTATTTATCATATCAAGGTATAAAAGTTTAAAGGCCAGGTCCAATCTAGTATGAGTTAATAAATTTATAGCTTTTATTGTTTTAATTTCATAATAATCCTTGATTAGATCTCCTTGAAAATGTGGCTCAATTAGTTTTTTAAGATCATTTGTAGCAATATTCATTTAAATGCTCCCTAATAATCTCTACTTCTTTTTTATATTTGGGATATTTTTCCCAAAGTCTAGTCCAATTTTTAGATACAGCTGGATTAAAATATTGTCTTTTTTTTATATGTTCTTCTTCTGCTAAACCTAGAAAATTATACAAACGCCCTAATGACTTATCATACTCGTATATAAGTTCTTCTATCATCATATAAACTACATTATTATTTTTTTTCTCTGTTTTTCTATGTTCCCTCATTGTCTTATACCAATTTATATATTCATATATATTAGTTGTGTCACAGATATAAGATGCGCCATTCCAGTGCGTCTCATTCAACAAAAAAAGATCCCTTGGATCACGATCTACTACAATTACTTTTAAATTATCAACATAGTTAAAATATCTATTAGTATTAATAGACGGCACCAATTGATCTATGGCAATAAATTTATATTTGTTATCTGTATCTAATAAACTAAAAAGTTTACTAGTATACTTTTTAGTTTCGATATAAAATCTATTTTTGTCTGGAATAGAATAATACTTATCAATCAGACGTATCTTTGGTGAAAATTCAAATGTATCTTGTTTTAAGATTTTTTTTATCCCGAGCTGCATAATCGGGTAAAGTTTAAAGTACCATAGTTTCAAAAAACTATTACTTACTTCATAATCACTCAACGCTTTCCTAAAGCTTGCATCAACTAAAGAATTAATATATTCATTTGAATATTTAATAAAATTTTCACCAAAAAATTTATTGTAAAAAGTATTATGGATTTTTATATATTTAATAAATTTGCTGATTGCCATACTAACTTTAGATCTATGATTTCCATCTATTAAATAATACTCTAGATCAGATACCCCATCATAGTCTTGTAAGAACCAAAATTCAGCATCACCCATAGAAATTCCAGAATCAAACTCTTTAAGTAGATCAGTTATGGCACTACTGCCCGTACCACCATAGCCAGTAGAGGTAATTATTTGTTTATGCATTATTCTTTCCTAAAATTGGCTTCCATTTAGGTGATATATTTTCTATATGAAATTTCTTTGCATACTCTTTCGACGTTTTTCCAAACTCTAGTCTAAGATTAAAATCATCTATCAATTTCTTTAAATTTGTCGATAAAGTAGCAATATCTCCAGTGCGACACACTAGTCCATTTTTGCCATGTTTGACTAAAAATTTAGCTCCGACATTATCAAAGGCTACTATGGGCAAGCCACACTCCATGGCCTCTATTACAACCATTGGCATTCCCTCCTCAATGGAAGACATTACATAAATTGAACTATCAATATAGTATTGTTTAATATCAAATTGCTGTGGTATAAATTCAATATTTCTTGCATCAAGCTCTTCACATATTCTTTTGAGATTATCTTCTTCCTGTCCGCTGCCGATAATCCTCAGTCTCCACTCTCCAACATCATCACAAATTAATTTCCATGATTTTATCAATAAATCAAATCCTTTCACTTTGTCAAGTCTTCCTACAGCTAAAACATTTTTTTGCATCAAATTACTAGGATTTTCAACATAAAAAGTGACTGGATTTGGTATATACACTATTTTACTTGCGATCTCTTGCCAATAATCTTTAAAAATTTTATCAATTATTTTTCTTTTAAATGCTTTCTTAACGGTAGCACTATCAAAACTATCGTAATCATTATGTAATGCAATAATATTATCAAACGTACAAGCTATCATATAATTTTTAAAATTATCATACAGTGTTATAAAATCACTACTTCCACCATGAGCAAAATAAACCAATTTTATACTTTTATCTATCAAACCTATTTTTTTGAGTAAATACAGATATGGTATATATAGAGCTTTATTGTAAATGTGTATTTCATCTCTTCTTTTATATATAAATTTAAATATTTTAAAAAGAGTTCTAGCTCTTGATCGTTGTTGAAATTTATCAATACCCAAAATGGAATATTTAATTTTTTTATTAAAATCATAGAAAAGCGGTACATCAATATTAGATACTATCTCTACATCATAACCCTTATCTATAAAATAATTACTCCATAAATTGATAACTCTAGCTGGTCCACCAGCTTGCATTGTAGAGTTTAAAAAAACTATTTTCTTCATTATTTGCCTAGTATTTTTTGACAGTTGCAAGCAAACCAAAATGATCTAAAATATTTCTAATTCCATTTTCAAGAAGGAATAAAACATTTTTAGCTTTTATTTGAAACGAATTAAATTCTCTCATTTTCTACCATCATTTTTAAATCTGCCGATTAACAAATCCTATCCTAATCTTTTTGAAAATTAATTTTAATAAATCAATAAAATTATCTATTAAAACAAATAGATTTTTTAAAACTATTTTTCCGTCTGCTATCTCTATATCATTAGCAATATTATATGTATGAAAAGCTATATAGCCTTTTGGTGGATAAATCATTTTAGATACTTCTTCTTCATATTCTGTGTCGGTTATTTTATTGACTTTCATAAAATTAATTTTATACCCATATCTCTTTTTACAATCTTGGGAAACTCTAAAGAAGCCAGACTCATCTTCTATAAACCGTCCCCCATTTCTAACAAATTCTTTATCTGTAAGCACTGGATTATTATGAACCTCTACGAAATCATCGTTTAAAAGGTCATTAGACTGATATATAGATAAATTCTCAGAGTGTAAACATCTACTATGAGCATAAATGCTAGTAAATAAATAAACTTTTTGATCTTTAAACAAAAGGACATTGTCTGCTGCACTTATATCATTTACTAATGTTTTTATTTTTACTATACTATATGGAAAATTTATAAATTTATACAAGTCTATTGTTTTGTTTTCACTACTTTCTGGAATCATGTAATATTCATTTTTATATAAAAAGACATTTGGAAATGATAAGTGGTATTTTTCATTCAATATAACTCTTATGTTTTTAATTTCATTACAATTCCGACAATACTCTCCAGCGCATAAGTAGCCGTGCCTTTTTTTTATATCAAATTCTTCAAAAAATATATAATACTTACCATCTTTATATATAATAAATGGATCTGCTCTACTTACATCTTTTGGTTGTTTTAGTCTACTCCAAACACTTTCATTTGACTTTTTTATTAAAATATACCACTGATGCGTCTTAAAAAGATTCTCGATAATTTTTTTTATAATATTAAACATTTTTTACCTTAATAGCATAAATTACCGAATCAATATAAAGATTGGTTGTTTTTTGACAAAACTTTAAATTTAGTAATCCAATTAAATTTAAGAAAGGAGTAACTAACAATTTTAAAATTCTTCTTAGAAACTTAAAAGTAATTTTACCAATCATATCATTAAAATATACGTTTGCTAGCAAAAATAGTGAGCTTAAATTTGGATTTGTTTTTTCTCGTTTTATAATTTCAAATCCATAATCAATAAAAAGCTTTTCTGCGTAATAAGTAGAAAATTTTCTCTCGGAGTGCTTTTCGCCATCAAACCATATAAACGGTACAGAAATTAAAATTTTACCGTTAATTCTTAGTACTCTGTTAATTTCTTTCATAATATTCTCAATATTATCTGCCTGGTATATAGCCTGAAAACTAACAAGACCATCAAATGAACTATCCTAAAAAGGGAAAGTATTACCATCATAAAAAATCGGCATTGTTCTGCCCCCCCCTATTAGTTCAAGACCTATATATCTCTTACATTCAAATAGATCGATATAAGGTTTTGTTCCGCAGCCTAAATCCAAAATAGAGCCATTAAAATTTTTTGAAAATTTTTGAATATATCTCCAAAGTTCCTTTCTCTCTAAAAAATTTGCATTTAAAAAGAACTCTAATATTTTTGGATTCCAGTCATTTCTTTTAAACATTACATAACCTTATAACTTTTTTTATAGAATTAACCCAATTTTCAAGGCTATATCTTTTAGCCATATTAGAATTTATATATGAATTAATATTATCTATATACTCCAAATACCTTTTATCTTCTATGCTAGATATAAATGCATGCATTTCATCAATAGAATTAAATTGTCTAAAATCTATAAAACATTCTTTCGGGATAATTTTTTCAATATTTGGTGCCCCCAAATAGATAGGAACCGTGCTGGCCAAAAAACAATCAAATATCTTTTCACTAACATAATCTTCCACATTATTTGCATTTTCAAAACAAATCACAAACTTGTACTTACTTATAGTTGCTATCTTGTCTTCAACAGTGCCTTTATAAGAGATCCTTTTGGGCGCCAATAGTTTTGAGCTAAATATAGTTTTATTTCTAATTTTTAGTATATATTTATCCCACCCATAGCCATACAAATCAAAATCATTAATATATTTTTTTTCAAACCATCTAATGATTTTAAACCTATGTGAGTATAACTCCCCTTTTATCTTTGATGATAGATTGCTATTAATCAAAACACATAGCTTTCTATCTAGATAGTCTTTAACTATTGCCCTTCCTGAAAAAACATACCTTGTAGATGGGAAGAAAAAGTACTTTTTATTATCTATTAAACTATTTTTCCATGTTAGAATAAAATCAAATTCTTGGTGTCGTTTTTTATCGTAATTGATTTTATTTATAATTTCTGCTTCTCGTAACATTACTATTGATTTTGTTTTTTTCTTATTTATGATCTTGTTTATACTAAAAGTCGGCATATCCAAAAAAATACAAATGTCCGGATCAATGTTTTGTTTTTTATATATATCCAAAGTATGAATTTCATACCCTATTCTTTTTAAATCATTAGTCAAACTAACATATTCATTCGTTAATGGATAGTGAAGCAGAAAATGATCATCGTTTACTCGTTTATCGTATTCGCAATAAAATGCTATTGTTTTCATATCTATAGCAACTCTCCACCAAGAGATTGCTTTAAGTAATCTTTATGCACATAGATATCATCCAAGCCGATTATTCTTCCCCATAAAACAAAATCATTTTTTAACATAATTTTTCTTATTGACTCATCTCCATAAATCGGAGAGCAAGGAGGGTTATTTTCTATAGTTAATACATTAATTCTAACGGCATTAAAATCAATTCCTTCTAATACATTTAATTCGTGCCCTTCAACATCTAATGATAAATAATCTATATGAGTAATATTTTCCTCTTTCATAACTTCTCTAAAGGTCCTAGCCTTCACTAAAATTTCTTCCGTTTCATATTCATAATCTATAGTTCTTGTTTCTTTGACAAAAGAAAGCATGTCTTCCCATCCGGTGGTATTTTTTACAATAGTAAAAACCATTTCCTTTTCAGCATCAGAAAGAGCATAAGAAAAAAGCTTTGCCTTCCTGTGCCTAATCCAAAGATCAGCCAGATACGGCAAAGGTTCAAAGGCTACACCGTGCCAGCCTAATTGCTCGAAATATAAAGTATTATTTATCTTTAACGGATGATTCCCGCCAATGTCGCAAAAAAAACCATCTTTTTTATTTTTAAAAAAATTTTCATATATGATATAATCTTGATTATCTTGTGAGAATAATTTTCTATTGCCCTGAGAAATAGGACCAAATATTTTTAAGTTTGGGTAGTTATCTTTTAACTTATTAATAACCTGTTTTTTTCGCATTTCACTCAATTTTCTATATAGTCTTGGCATTATTATTTTTGCCATTCTTCTAATTTTAGATTGCATTTTTATTCCTTAACATTATTTAGTGGTGTCCAACATACTAGTTTTAAATAATAATATTCTCTTAATTTCGGATCCAACAAATCAAAAACATAACTTACACATATTAGTGTAATTAGTGTCGCCATAGCAGCACCAACAACACCATGTGTATTAATTAAAATATAGTTAAGTACTATATTAATTAATACACCAAATGTGCTTTTATATAAATACCTTGACTCAAATTTTTCAACATAGAGTATTTTTACAAAAACTGCATCAATCGATGCAAAGATAATACACCATGAAAGGACAGATAAAATATGCGGGGCACTAGCAAACTTTTCACCATATAATATTGTAATAATAAAACTACTACAAAAGGTCATTATTAAGGCAATCGGAATAGATATCCACAATACCAATCTATAAAGTTTTTCAAGTAGTTTTAAATAGCTGTCTTGATTTTGTAATTTTAATTCTACTAATTTTGGATATATAGAAGCCACGATAATACTAGGAATAAAATAAAACAGTTCACTAACTCTTATTGCTGCTGCATAGTTCCCATTTGCATCGTCCCCAAGCATATGTTTTATCATAATTTGATCAGTTCTTGTATATATAAATGCTGTTATAGATACCATAAGCATTGGTATAGAAATTTTTATATATTTTTTTAACAATACTTTTTCAATTTTCCAACCTAATATATTTCCGCCCTTGTAATTATATATAAACAAACAACTCAATGCTAAAAAAAGACTATCGAACACAAGCGCATATGCAAAATACATTAATGGCATACTAAAATAAACTAATAATATTTTTATAAAAGATGAAACCAAAAAACCTGTATTACTAGCAAAAACTATATATTTTGATAAAACTCTTGCTTGGAAAAAACTTTCAATTAAAATATAAAAAACTTGAAAAATAACAGTTATTGCCACTATATTTACTAATAACCTAGTTTGAGATTCTTTATAAATAAAAAAACTTAATATAAAAATAACTCCCATGGATATAATAGACGAGGTAAGCATCATAAAAAATGCGGTTCCAAGCACCTTATCTACATTATTTTGATCGTTTACAATATCTCTTACTATAATTTGACTTAGACCTAAAGAGGCAAATGCAATAAATATACTTACAAAGCTCTGAGCATATGAAAGCAAACCAAACCTTTCTGGGCCCAAATATCTTGTTAAATATATAACTACAAAAAAAGATATTAACATTTTGAAAATCTTATCAAAAAGTAAATATGATGTATTATTAAAATATTTCATAAACTCATTATTTGATTTTAATGATTTTATTTTTTTAATCATCTGTTTAAATACTCTTTTAAAATTACAATAAAATCTTCAATATCTTTACTATCTATCTGCCCTATATTTGCAATCCTAAAAGTATTAAATTCTGCCACCTTTCCAGGGTAAATAGTAAAGCCTCTCTCATAAAAATAATTATGCATATCATTAAAATCTATACCATCAGGTATATGAATAGAAGTGATAATTTTAGAGTGATATTTGTCATTTACTAAATAAGTTAACCCCATCTCTTTTAGGGCTTTTATTAAAGTTTCCCAAGATTTACAATACCTCTTGTATCTATTTTCTATACCCTCATCTTTAGCTTCAATAATAGCTTGCTTAAGAGCATATATGGTTTGTACTGGTGGAGTAAATCTCATTTGATAATTTTTTTTAAAATTATCATACTGTTCATAAAGACTTAAATAAAAAGTTCTTGGTGTTATGTTTTTTAACTCATCCAAAGAAGATTTTTTAGCAACTACAAAACTGACACCGGCCATACCTTGAATATTTTTGTTACTACTAGAGGCCAAATATGAAATATTTTGTTTTTGCATATCGATTGGGATAGCAGCATAAGAACTCATAGCATCTACTATAAACTCTATATTATATTGTTTTGCCAATTTTCCTAAATCACTAAGGTTATTTAAAATACCCGTAGTAGTCTCGTTGTGTATAACAGCAAGATGAGAAATGGAGCTATTATTTTGCTTTATTACTTCCTTTACTTTTTTTAAGTCCACTGGCTCTATAGATGAACTTTTAAATTCTATATATTTTATCTTATATCTTGATGCTATTTGACACATTCTTGTTCCATAAGCACCATTATTTATAATCAGTATGCTCTTATTGTATGGAACAACGGAAGTTAATATAGCTTCTACAGCTGCTGTACCACTTCCACCAAATAATACCGTGGTATAGTCATTAGTATTAGCAACAATACTTGTAAGTTCGGACGAAACATATTCCATGATATCACCAAATTCTTTTTCTCTTGGGCAAATATCTGGTACAACTTGAGCCATTTTGACAGTATCGGTTGTTGTTGCTGGCCCTGGATTTAATAATATATTTCTTTTAATTTTCATATTTTTTGCCTTTATTTTAGGTAGTATTTTTTCAATTGCTCTTCTTAAATGGTCTTTGTCATCTATCTCACACCATATAAGACCGTTTATCTTTTTAACAAAAAATGAACTTTTACTTGAAATTTTAGCCATGATATTTTCATAATCTATTTTTAGATTATCTTGTTTTTCAAAGGTCTCACACATAATCTTATAATTTTTTATTGAAACTTTCGATATCCCAACAAGTTCTCCGTATATAGATCCTAATTCTTCTCTTTTTTTTGACAAAGAAACAAGATTATAATTTTCATCGATCTCTATATACACTTCATCATTCGAATTTGTTTTATCACTTGCCAAAACAATATTGTCCAATTCATCTTCAAGAAGAAATTTTAATGCATCTTTTTCATATAATAAATCAGATTCAAGGAGCAAAAAATCATCATTTAACTTTTCTTTCATACAATAAAGAGTATACATACTACTAGTTATCTCGTACTTATCACTTTTAACTGTTTCTATTTGTGGATAATTAAGTGAAAATTTTTCATATATTTCAGCCAAATAGCCAGTACCTATATATATTTTTTCAATTCCACATGATAATAAATTATCTATACTTCTTTTGACAAGAGAAATGCCTTCTATTTCTAAAAGACCTTTTGGTTTTAATTTTGTCCTTTCTTTTAATCTACTTCCGAAACCTGCTGCCAGTATAACTGCTGTATTTATCATATCTTTTTTTAAAATATCCCTTTTATTAAGTTTATTTGTATATTTTTAATTAAATTTATTAACTTTTATAACTTCTAGTGGCGGTCTTGGCACTTCATTGTCTAGACCACACTTCACATGGATAAATTTTAATCCTTTAATAACTTTTACTTTTTGTTCAAATTCTTCAATACCATAAACTATGTTATCAACTACATATAGTCCACACGCTTTTGCGATGCTTATATAATCTAAATGCTTTTGATATGTACTCTGTCCACCGGTAGATTTATTTGACTCATTATCAAATAAAATATAAGTTAAATTTACATCGTTTTTATATCTTCCAGCAGTAGTAAGTCCACCCATATGCATAACAAATTCTGCATCACCTCCACATACTATAACATTTTTACCTACCTTAGCAGCTCCAAGTCCAATACTTAAAGCTCCACCCATATTTCCAACCATATAAAAATTATTTGTATTTTTCATAAATGTATACATTTCTCTTGATGTGTTTCCGGTGGTTCCAATAATTAGCACATCATTATCTTTAAAAATTCTATTCAAAGCCTCTAAAAACTTACTTCTAGGAATATAAATAGACAAATCCAATTTATTTTTGTCCTCAAGCTCAACCTTAGTAAAACTATTTTTTTCTATAATCCCAATAGTTGGTGTATTATTGCAGATTTCAATTTGTCTTATGGCATCATTAATACTATTATTATCTAATATCTGGCTCTTATATCCATATGCAGATATAAGAGACGGCAATCCTGTTGCTAGATGCTCATGTTGTATTTCACTATCTCCATCACTATACGTTCTCCAACTAGATAAAATCGGAAAAGTAATATTATATGGTTTTAATAGGCTGGTAATGCAACTACCCATGTTTGTAATACCACTGGACTGGACTAATACAATTGGCTTTTTATCTGCCATTTTTAAACCAGATGCTATACTGCAAGCAACTGCCTCACTGGCACATGGGACATACTCAATATTCGGATTATTTATTGCCTCATTTATAACATATTTTATAAAACTACATGGAACAACGCAAAGATGTGTATATCCGTTCGCTATTAATCTACTAATAAAATCTCTTGTATCAAGTGCCATTATTTTGTACCTGGTATCAGTTCTAAAATAGCCTTTATGGGCATACAGTCAGGTTCTGCTTCAAGCGACCTTTTATGTTTTAAAATAGACTTTGCAACCTTCATCATACCTGGATAAGCAGCCCTTAACATATGGTTTGCATATATCACAACATTTACCCCCATTTCAGAAAATTCATCTATTGTAACAGTATTAAATGATGTTGGAACAACTACTATAGGGGTACTATTGTCTTTTTGTCTAAACTCTTTTATAAAATTTATTATTTCAGTTGGGTCTTTTTTTCTTGAATGTATCATTATTCCATCTGCGCCAGCATCTATATATGCAAAAGCTCTTTTTAGAGCATCTTCCATACCTTTATCCAAAATTAAGCTTTCAATTCTAGCAATAATCATAAAATCATCTGTAATTTGTGCCTTTTTGCCAGATTTGATTTTATAACAGAAATTTTCTACAGTATCTTGTGTCTGCTCTACTTCTGTTCCAAAGAGAGAATTTTTCTTTAATCCAGTTTTATCCTCAATAATTACAGCGCTAACTCCAATTCTCTCTAATGTTTTAACAGTAAATTCAAAGTGTTCCGGTTTTCCTCCAGTATCTGCATCATATATAAGAGGCTTTGTTGTTACTTCAAAAATCTCATTTATGGTTGTTAACCTGGCTGTAGTATCTACAGCCTCAATATCTGGTTTGCCTTTTGAGGTAGAATCAGTAAGTGAACTAGACCACATACCATCAAATGTTACAATCTCTCCATCTTCTAGTACTTCACTAGCATTTTCAACAATAAGACCGCTTAAAGCATTATGAACCTCAAGTATTTTTAAAACTTTTTTTGCTTTTAGTAGTTTTTTTAACCTGCTTTGTCTGGCAGTAGATGTTATGCCTAATTTTCTAATATTTTCCTTTACTTTTATTTCATTTATATCATGACTATAAGGCACTTCTATTAATTTTCCATTCCATTGTCTTAATAATTCTAAAGCCTCTGTACGATATTTTTTTTGATAACCAAATTGCCAATCATCACCATGAATAACAAAATTTGGTTGTATTTTTAACAAATTATCTTTATAACTGGCACTATCTTGTGGAACAATATTTTTTATCATAGAAAGATTTTCTAGAACTTCTTTCCGTTTATTATAATCTAAATAAGGAATATCATTTAACTCACCACATGCTTTTAATGTCAAAAGACCAACTGTAACTTCTCCGTATTTTGCGGCTTCTTTTAAAATTTTAATATGTCCGGCATGTACCAAATCAGCTATTATACTTACATAAACTTTTTTCATTTATTACTTTCTTTATTTTTTAATACCACTTATAAAGCATCTTTATTCCATCTTCAAGCTCTACTTTATGTTTCCAACCAAGAGAGTGGAGCTTAGAGGGGTCCGTTAGTTTTAACATCGTGCCATCAGGTTTGCTATCATTAAAGCACAGCTCTCCTTTAAAGCCAACTATATTTTTAACCAAATTTGCTAGCTCTTTTATAGATATATCTTTGCCAGTACCTATATTTATATGCGTATTTCTTATCTCTTTGCTATTTTTGTCATAAGTATCTTTAAAGTCTCTATTTTCCAGTAAAAATATGCAAGCATCGGCCATATCTTCTGAATATAGAAACTCTCGCCTAGGTTTTCCTGTGCCCCAAATTTCTACTCTATCTTTTGAAATACCAAATTTACCAAGATAAGCCATAGCCTCATTTATATCTTTTGCTTTTAGATCTTTTACCACTGCGTCAAATTTTTCTTCGCTTAAAAGCTTTGCTAGGTGTATCTTTCTTATAAGTGCTGGCAATACATGCGAAGTTTCTAGATCAAAGTTGTCGTTTGGACCATATAAATTTGTAGGCATAACAGATATAAAATTTGTGCCGTACTGTAAATTATAGCTCTCACACATCTTCATGCCGGCTATTTTAGCGATCGCATATGGCTCATTTGTGTATTCAAGTGGAGATGTCAAAAGCACCTCCTCCCTCATTGGTTGCGGAGCATTTTTAGGATATATACAAGTACTTCCCAGAAATAGTAGTTTTTTTACCTTATGCACATAGCTTTGATGGATCACATTATTTTGAATTTGCAAATTTTCATAGATAAAATCAGCTCTATACGTGCTATTAGCCACTATTCCGCCGACCTTTGCAGCAGCTAGCACCACATACTCAGGCTTTTCTTTTTCAAAAAACTCATAAACTGCTTTTTGATCCATTAGATCAAGCTCACTATGAGTTCTTGTGATTATATTTTCATAGCCTTTTGATTTTAAATTTTTCACTATAGCAGAGCCTACCAGTCCTCTGTGTCCTGCTATATAAATTTTGCTATTTTTATCCATTTCTTACTCGAAATAGCTCATTGTCTCATATCCGCCATCTTTTAGATAGACATCTTTTGTCATGAGCTTTAAGTCCGACTTCATCATATCGTTTACTAGATCTTGAAGCTTAAATTCTCTCTTCCAGCCTAGTTTTTTCTCTGCTTTACTCGGATCTCCAAGTAGCAAATCAACCTCCGTTGGCCTAAAATATCTTGGATCTACGCAAACCACAGTTTGTCCGATACTTAAATGTAATATATCTAAATTTAACTCTTTTGCTTTTTCAAAATTTAGTGAGTCCACGACTCCTACCTCATCTACACCAGCCCCTTCAAATCTCAAATTTATGCCAGCATAAGCAAATGCAAATTTTACAAAATCTCTAACCGCTGTTGTTTGTCCAGTTGCTATCACCCAGTCTTCTGGCTCTGGGGCTTGTAGTATCATCCACATCATCTTTACATAGTCTTTTGCATGGCCCCAGTCTCTTTTGGCATCTAAATTTCCAAGATAAAGCTTGTCTTGAAGCCCAAGCGCTATCTTACTAGCTGCTCTTGTGATCTTTCTGGTTACGAATGTCTCGCCTCTAACTGGTGATTCGTGATTAAACAATATGCCATTACAAGCAAAAATGCCATAAGCCTCTCTATAATTAACCGTTATCCAGTACGCATACATCTTTGCGACTGCATAAGGACTTCTTGGATAAAATGGAGTCGTTTCGCTTTGCGGCGTCTCTTGTACTTTTCCGTAAAGCTCAGATGTAGAGGCTTGATAAATTTTAGTCTTTTTCTCAAGCCCTAATATCCTTATAGCTTCAAGTAGTCTAAGAGTGCCTGTGCCATCAGCATTTGCGACATATTCTGGTGTCTCAAAGCTAACATGTACATGGCTCATGGCAGCTAGGTTATAAATTTCATCTGGCTGTACTTCTTGAATGATCCTTGTTAAATTCATAGAGTCCGTCATATCACCATAATGTAAGAAAAAGTTTCTATTATCAACGTGTGGATCTTGATAGAGATGGTCTATTCTATCTGTATTAAAAAGGCTCGTTCGTCTTTTTACGCCATGGACTATATAACCTTTTTTTAGTAAAAATTCCGCCAAATACGATCCATCTTGACCAGTTATACCAGTTATTAACGCTACTTTTTTATCCATAAATCACCTTTTAAAATCATCATCTAGGCGAATTATATCATCTTCACCTGTATATTCACCGACCTGAGCTTCTATTAAAACCACAGGAATTTTTCCTTCATTAGACAGCCTATGAATTTCACCCATTTTTATATAGATAGACTCATTAGGACAAATGAGTCTAGTTGTCTCACCTATCGTCACAGTGGCACTTCCTGATAGTACTATCCAGTGCTCATTTCTATGAAAATGCTTTTGTAAAGATAGTCTTTTGCCAGGTTTTACCTCTATTATTTTTATCTTATAACCATCTTGATTTTCAAGGATAGTGTAGTTTCCCCAAGGCCTATTTGTCGTGACATGGGCATTACAAAGCTCAGAGCTCTCCTCTTTTAAAATTTCTACTACATTTTTTACTTTTTGGCTAGAAGATTTTTTAGATATTAAAAGAGCATCTTTTGTATCAACAACAGTTAAATCATCGACATCTATTAAGGCTATTTTTTTGCCACTAGATAGGACTAGATTATTGTGAGAATTTATCTGTAACAGATCACTATTTATTGTATTACCATTGATATCTTTTGGCAGCTGCTCATCCAAACTATCAAAGCTTCCAAGATCACTCCAAGGCGCATCTGAAGCTACCATTTTTACGATACCAGACTTTTCCATTACAGCATAATCTATGCTATTTTGTGGGATATTTTGCATATCGGTAGTGTCTATTTTAATATCAAATTCGTCTTTTTTTGCGTTGTCAAAAGCTACTTTGCATGCTTCAAATATCTCAGGAGCAAAAATTTTCATCTGATCCAAGAAAATGCCTGCCTTAAAGACAAACATACCTGAATTCCAGTAGAAATTTTGATCTTTTAGGAATTTCACTGCCCTTTCATAGTCTGGCTTTTCATAAAAGGCCTTTACATCGCCATTATAGCTCTCTATATATCCAAATCCCGTCTCAGGTGACCTTGGCTTTATGCCAAAAGTAACTAAGAAATTTTGCTCTGCCAGCTCTTTTGCAGCTTTTACACTTGTATGGTATGCTTTAATGTCCTTTATCAAATGATCCGATGGCGTTACTAAAACAATCTCATTTGGATCAAGTGCGAGGCAAGCTAGTGTGATCGCTGGTGCAGTATTTCTACCAACTGGCTCAAGTAGATATTTAAAATTTGTGATATTTAAATTTTCTATCTGATCCATCGCCAAGTAGTAATGATCGATATTTGTAATCACAAATGTATTGTCACAAATTTCACTATTCCGTAGTGCAGTTAGCTGAAAAAGTGACCTGTCATCAAATAATTTAATAAATTGTTTTGGCATTAAAGTCCTGCTAATAGGCCACAACCTCGTACCAGAACCACCACATAATAATATATTTGTCATAAATTTTATCTACTTTAAAATGAGCTTAAAAATCTTATATAATTAAATCTAAAAAAGACTAAGAACTTACTAAAACCACATAAAATATAAGTTTTGATAGCTTTTAAACTATCAAAACACCTCTCTCATCTTATGTGTTAGTTCTAGGCTCGCTTCTATCTCAGCTCTTTTTGCCATTACGCTCTCTATATTGACACCGACATTTATGCCAAGCTTTTTAGCAAATTCATAAAGCTCTGCGAAATTTTCAAGGCAAATTTGTGATGCCGTGGCTAAAAAATCATCACTCTCAAGCATCCTTTTTTCGCTCTTTTCATCAACGCTTATGCCAAGCCACTTGATAAACTCTAGCGTTTTTGGCGTGCCACAAGTCGTAAAAGTTAAAATTATAGGCAAATTTAACCCACTTTTTGCCACGCTTGTTAGTAAATTTTTAGCCAAATTTATATCAAAAACCGCCTGCGAGATGAAAAATTTTGCTCCCATTTTTGCCTTTTGGCTCATTCTTTGCTCTTCATCGCCCTTTTTAGCATGCCTCTCAGCTATGCAAACACCGCCCACTACAAGCTCTTTAAACTCGTCTCTAGCGATCTCATAAGCACGCTCTAAGCTCATTTTAGGCTCTACCTTGCCAGAAGCAACGCCAACAAAGACATTTATATCGCTGCTACTTTTGGCTAAATTTGCTCTAAATTCGCTCTCATTATATTTGTTCGCGACTCTATAAAAGATGCTTGGTGTCTTTAAATTTAGATACTTTGAGTAGTAAATTTCAGGGCTTAATGTATCACTAAATTCAAAGGTTCGCTCGCTTTTTATGCGGCTACTTTCGTCTTGGATCTCGTAAAGCACCAAGCCATCAGCCTGCACGTCTGTGATCCTCTTGTCCCATTTTGCAGCGATCTCTTTAAGCTTAGCCTCGTCAAATTCAGCCTTTGGCGGCGTTAGGCCATAAAGCACTATGCCACTTTCATTGTTTATGATCTTATCTTTTAACATTTTCTAACTTTTTTTGAAATTTAAACGGAGTTTAGCGCCTAGGCTTGCTAGACGCTAAAATTTGAATTATAGATCTCTCACGATCTTGACAGCTTCCACCATATTTTTAAGGCTTGGCTCGACCTCTTCCCATTTTCTGGTTTTTAGGCCGCAGTCAGGGTTGATCCAGAGTTGCTCTTTTGGCAAGACTTCAAGCAGAGCTTTGATCTGAGCGACGATCTCCTCGACACTTGGCACGCGTGGGCTGTGGATGTCGTAAACGCCAGGTCCGACCTCTTGTTTGTAGCCAACGGCTTTAAAAATTTTAAGTAGTTCGTTGCCACTTCTTGCGGTCTCGATACTGATAACATCAGCATCCATTGCCTCAATGGTCTTAATAATATCGTTAAATTCAGAGTAGCACATATGCGTATGGATCTGAGTTTTTGCTTCAGCCGAGCTTACTGAAAGCTTGAAGCAATCAACCGCAAATTTCTCATAAGCTGGGATATTTTCAGCTCTTAGCGGATAGCCCTCTTTAAACGCTGCCTCATCGACTTGGATCACTCTGATGCCCGCATTTTGAAGGTCTGCGATCTCGTCATAGATACAAAGCGCAAGCTGTTTTGCTACCTCGCTTCTTGGAAGATCATCACGCACAAAGCTCCAGTTTAGCATAGTCACAGGTCCAGTTAACATGCCCTTCATTACGTGTTTTGTGATGCTTTGAGCGTATTTCATCCACTTAACAGTCATAGGCTCTGGGCGGCTTACGTCACCAAAGAGAAGTGGTGGCTTGACGCAGCGGCTGCCGTAGCTTTGTACCCAGCCATTTTGGCTAAATGCATATCCGCTGATCTGCTCGCCAAAGTACTCAACCATGTCATTTCTCTCTGGCTCGCCGTGTACTAGCACGTCTAGGCCGATATCCTCTTGAAATTTCACGCAGTGATCGATATATTTTTTGATGCCTGCTTCATAAGCGGCCGCATCGATCTCGCCTTTTTTGAAATTTTGGCGAAGTACGCGAAGATCAACCGTTTGAGGGAAGCTACCTATCGTTGTTGTTGGCAAGATACCGTATTTTAGTGTTTCACGTTGAATTTTGATACGGTCTTCAAATTTCTCATCACGCTCAAATTTGCTTAAATTTTTGATGCGTTTTTGAACGCTTTCAGAGTGGATGAGCTTTGAAGTGGCGCGAGTTTTAACAGCATTTTTATTTTCTTCATAAATTTTTGTTTCGCTCTCATTTAGCTTCTCGCCGTTTGCAAGTTTTGTGATGATCTTGATCTCATCAAGCTTCTCAACCGCAAAACTTAGCCAGCTTTTGATCTCAGGGTTTAAATTCTCTTCATATTTTAGCGTGTATGGCACATGTAGAAGTGAGCATGAAGTGCCGATGTAAAAGTCTTTGCCGCCTATTTTCTCTGAAATTTCACGAACAAGTTTTACCTTATCATCGATGTTGCTTTTCCAGATATTTCTGCCGTCGATCACGCCTGCAAATAGCGTCAAGTGGCTATTTTTGATAGTCTCAAGTGCTTCGAAATTTCTCTTGCCGTGGATGAAGTCAAGTGCGATGCCGTAAATTTTAGTTTTAGCCACTTCGCTAACTGCCTTGATCGCATGCTCAAAATATGTTGCAAATACGATCTTAACGTTGCTAGCTACGCTTGTTAGCTCGTTATAAACCTTTGTGATAAGTGGCAAAAGGTCGCTTTCATTTTTGTCTGTTACAAAGATCGGCTCGTCAAACTGCACTAAAATTTCATCATCAAGCTTAGAAATTTGCTCAAGTAGCTTTTTATACTCGCCTACAAGCGCGTCAAGGTGCTTAAATGGGCAGCTGCCGTCAGTCGTCTTTGAAAGAGCCAAAAATGTGATAGGGCCGATCAAATTTACCTTGCCTTTTACGCCGTTAGCCTTCGCCTCTTTGTATTCATTTAAAATTTTGTCCGCTTTTAGGCTAAATTTACTCTCGCTGCTAAGCTCTGGCACGATGTAGTGGTAGTTTGTATTAAACCACTTTGTCATCTCCATCGCAACGCCATTTTTGTTGCCTCTTGAGCAAGCAAAATATTGCTCCAAGCCGCTTAAATTTGCAAATCTTGGAGGCGTAGCGCCAAAAGCGATGATGTTATCAAGCATTAAGTCATAAAATGAAAAATCATTAACGCTAATAGCCGAAATGCTAGCATCTTGTTGATAATTCCAGTGTCTTTGGCGAAGCGTCTTTGCAGTCTCTTGCAAATTCTCTTCACTAAAGCCCTCTTTGCCAGCCCAAAAGCCCTCTAACGCACGCTTTAACTCTCTTTTTTCTCCGATTCTTGGAAAACCTAAAACATAACTTTTTATCATTTTTATCCTTTTTAAATTTCTATTTTAAATTAAATCTGTGCAAAGCACAGCAACTTTGAATATTTTTATGCAGGTACAAAGGGTTAGAATTACGAAACCGCCCCCTTATCCCTACAACCCAAAACCCCAGCACGTTCGATGTTGTTGCGCTGCGCACAAGTCTGGGTTACCCAAAACGAGGTGGATGACACCCGCTTCTTCTTAGACTAAAGTAAAATTTATAAAAAACCCTGCTAAAAAGATCCTTGCCAAATTTTAAACACTGCTTAGCTTTGCTATTAAAAATGCAGTTACAATGCAGCGGACCTGCTAGCAAAAAGGGATTTATTTCAATATAAAAAAATGTGAAATTGTTTAAAAATTTGCGTGATTTTTGAAAATCGCTGATATGTTTTTTGCCGAGATTAATGAGCTTTATGCATGGGACAAGGCATCAGCGTTTTTCCTTTGAGATAAATTTTGTCCGGCATTATAAACGCTCTTTGCCAAATTTTTGTTTAAAGTTTGGGCGCTACTAAATTTCACGCCCAGATTTTTTTAGTCTTTTTTACCTTTATTTAGGGATTTTAGCTTAGCATCCATATCAGCTGTGAGCATCGTAAAGACCTTATTTGTAAGCTGCTGAGTTAGATCTTTAGCCTCTTGCATAGTCTTTTGGCTAAATTCATTTAAGAGTTTGTCCGCTTTTTTCTTATCTTTTTTGTAAAGCTTCATGTACTCATCTTCAAATTTAGCCTGTTTTACCGCCAACTCCTTTTCAAATTTAGCGTAGGCCTCTTTAACCACTGGCGAATACTTCTCATAATCAGTCATCACAAGGGTTTGAAGCTTTCTATAAACCCAGTATATTGAGGTGTCATCAGCGTCGTATGAGCCATCTGAGTAGCCTTTTATAAAGCCATCAAGTCCCTCGTAATACGGCAAATAAACACTAAGATCAGCCATGCCAAGAGCTACATATGTCACGCGGCCGATCTCTTTTGGTAGCCAAGGGCGCACCTGCATGACGTGAGACTCGTATGTTCTAAAGACGCTTATGGCACGGTAGATGTTTTTCTTATCTTCGTCTTTGCTAGCGTAGTTATCAAACGCAGTGCCGTTGTAGTGGGCTCTCATCGCAGCTTTTAGGTCTTCAACACTTAGTTTTTTCTCTGGTTTTAAAAATACTGGAAATTTCTGACCATCGGCGAAGTCTTGTTTTAAGCTTGGGTTAAACATGCTTTGAACCCAGCAAACGCGTGGGTAGTTATAAGTCATATCCCTCTCATCGTCTCTTGTATAGGCTTTTGTAAAGTTAAATTCTCCATCTTTTGCAGGGTCATAAGTCTTGTTATCGATCGCAAATTTGATCACATCTTTTGCTCCCATGAAATTTGGATCATTCTCTTTATAGTTTTGAAGTCTGCCTTGATTTGCCGTGACAAAATACTCATCTGGAGCGATCTTTGTAGCGATCCATTTGTGGCCTGTACCAGTCTCAAAGTACCAAAGCTCATTTGCATCGATAAATACCACACCAAAGCCCTCTCCAGCACCCTTTGTCTCTACTATTTCGCCAAGAAGCTTAACACCCTCTTTTGCACTCTTCATACGTGGCAAAAGCACGTCTGGGATGTCATCCTCGGTGATACCGCTCTCTTCGTTATATGGGTCTATCTTTAAAAGCTCGTCTTTTGCGTAAATAGTCTCAGTGCCGCTTAGCCCAACCCCTGCCTCATTGTAGCCGACCGCTCCATGAAGCTTTGTGTGCGAGTTTGCGATGGTTGTGTATCTCATACCATCTTTTGGAAGCGGATATGTAAAGTCATTTGCGCCGTCATGGGCTTTTGAGCTATGCATGCCAGTTTGGTTTTTCTTTGCTGGATGGATCAAAAAGACTTGAGCTTTTATAGCCTTACTGTCTGCGCTCCTAGCGACCAGCATGGAGCCGTCATTTGAAGCTTTATCTCCTACTAAAATGGTAGTGCATGCCAAGCTACTTGTGCCTAAAATCGCACTCATAGCAACGATTGATGCAAGAATTTTGCCTTTCATTTTTACTCCTTTAGTGAAATAAAATTTCTTTATGTGATTATATGCAATTTTTAATAATTTAATTATAAATTTTAAAATTTTTTTAAGTTTAATGTAAATTTATTGCAAATTTTGTCTAAGTGAAATTTAAATTTCCTAAAGGATTTTTCGCTATAATCCAAAACTTACGCAATTGCGTATAAAACTTCAAAAAGGATTAGCATGCCAAAGATGAAAACCGTTCGCGGTGCTGCTAAGCGCTTTAAAGTAGGTAAAAATAAGATAAAAAGAGGCTCTGCTTTTAGAAGCCATATCTTAACAAAAAAACCTAGTAAGCGTATGAGAGACCTTCGTGGACCACACTACGTGGATAGCACAAACGTCTCAGCCGTTCGCAAAATGCTCGGCGTATAAAGCAGCGTAGATTTAAGTTTTTGACAAAAAGTCATTCAAACTCCCCCAAATTTAGGGGCAAGACTCACTTCGTGAGCGCCAATTTGTAAAAGGATAAATATGGCAAGAGTAAAAACAGGCGTAGTTAGAAGAAGACGCCATAAGAAAGTTTTAAAGCTAGCACGTGGCTTTTTTAGTGCTAGACACAAACACTTTAGAAAAGCTAAAGAGCAACTAGAGAGAAGTTTAGTTTACGCATACCGCGACAGACGCCAGAAAAAACGTGATTTCAGACGTTTATGGATCGTTCGTATCAACGCAGCTTGCAGACTAAACGAC
The DNA here is from genome assembly GCF_015229955.1 of Campylobacter concisus. Taxonomy (NCBI): domain Bacteria; kingdom Pseudomonadati; phylum Campylobacterota; class Epsilonproteobacteria; order Campylobacterales; family Campylobacteraceae; genus Campylobacter; species Campylobacter concisus. The sequence continues at coordinate 13,141 of NZ_JAAKYZ010000007.1, read as the reverse complement.
ATTAGCTATTCAAGATTTATCAATGGCTTAAATAAAGCTAACATCGAACTTGATAGAAAAATTTTAGCTGATCTAGCTATGAATGACGCGAAGGCATTTGCGGCACTTGCAAAACAAGCAAAAGATGCTTTGAAATAACACCTTTTCTCCGCTTCGGCGGAGATCTTCTTTTTTTTAAATTTCTATTCAAATTTTTATTAAAATTTATTTTTCGAGACTTTAACTTAGTTATTTTGTATTCAAATTTTAAATTAATACCACTATAAAATTTTACTTCATCAGCTAGGCGCAAATTTAGTAATATAAATTTGAAAAATTTGCTTACCATTGCTAACCAAACTAGCCAAGAGCAAGTATAAAACTCGCTCTAAAAACTAAATTTCAATACTTGTATCAAAACAGTGTTTCACCGCTCCGCTAAATAAAATTTTGCCGTTTTTAAGCCCAAGACCAAGCTCCTCGCCGCTTTTTGGATAGACTTTTAGGCATTGCGCTGCGTTTAAATTTAAAGTAGCGCCGTAAAAGCAAGCCGCCATGCCAGTGCCACAAGCTAGCGTCTCGTCCTCCACGCCCCTTTCATAGGTTCTCACCTTTAAAATTCCATCCTCAAATTTGGCTAAATTTACATTTGCATTGTATTTTTGACGAAGTGCCCTGCACTCTTTGACGTCAAATTCATCTAAATTTTGTGTGAAATTTACAAGATGTGGCACGCCTGTATCGTAAAAATACCAAGTTTTGCCGCCTTCATTTAGTGGCTCGCTTAAAATTTTTGGACTTGTTAGCACAACCTCGACACACTCGTTTTTCACACTTGCCACAACCTCGCCACTACCAGTTAGCAAGACAAATTCGTTTGAACTAACAAGACCATTTAGATAGGCATATCTAGCAGCCGCGCGCGAGCCATTGCCACACATCGCAGCGTAGCTTCCATCGCTGTTGTAAAACTCCCATTTCACGCCCTTTTCGTAAGGCAAAAGCACGATGAGTCCATCAGCTCCCACGCCGTTTGTTCGGTTACAAATTTGCCTTGCTAGCTCACTTCTATCTTTACTCAAAAAAGTATGAAATATGACAAAATCGTTGCCACTAGCGTTATACTTTGAAACTCGCATTATTTTTCCTTTAAAATTGCTCTACTTTTTACCAAATTTATATAAACTCAGCCGCAAATTTGCCTTAGAAATTTATCGAGTTCTTGCTCTAAATTTTCTTTATCGCCACTGTTATCTATGATGAAATTTGCTTTTTTTCGCTTTTGCTCGATATCCATCTGAAGCTCTACTCTAGCTTTTGCATCCTCTAAACTTAGACCATTTCGGTTCATTAGGCGACTTAACAAAAGCTCTTTTGGTGCATAGATCACAGCTATATTTTTAAACTCGGTGTATCGATCCTCTTTTTCAAAAAATAAGGGGATATCCACAAAATAAACCTGCCTCAAGCACTCAAGCTTCGTAGCGCAAGATAGAATTTCTTCCTTTATCTTTGGATGCAAAATTTGCTCTAAAATTTTTAATTTTTTTGGATCATTAAAGACAATGGCACCAAGTTTTTGACGATCGATCTTGCCAGTCTCATCTAAAATTTGCTCGCCAAAAAATTCTGCTATCTCACATTTACAAATTTCAAGCTGTTCATGAGCGATCACGTCCGCATCAATCACACTAAAGCCTTGTTCTTTTAGCAAATTTAAAACAGTGCTTTTACCGCTAGCAATAGAGCCTGTAATAGCATAAGCGTTTGGAAATTTCTGCAAACTCGCTCCATTTTTGAAAATTGATGACAATTTTAGCAACTTTTGGCTAAAGTTTTAAAAAATTACAAAAAAGGACAAAGATGATAAGCTATAAAGATGCTGGAGTGGATATAGATGCTGGAAATAGCTTTGTTGAGGCGATAAAGCCTTTCGTAAAATCTACACAAACACCAAATGTTATAGGTGGCATTGGGTCATTTTCAGGAGCGGTCAGACTACCAAGCGGGTATAAAAATCCAGCCATTCTAGGCGCGACTGACGGTGTCGGCACAAAGCTTCGCCTAGCTATCGATGCTAAGAAATTTGACGGCGTGGGCGAGGATCTAGTTGCAATGTGCGTAAATGATCTCATCTGCAACTTCGCTACACCGCTCTTTTTCCTCGACTACTACGCAACAGCAAAGCTCGAGATAGAGAGCGCCAAAGAGGTAGTAAAAAGTATCGCAAATGGCTGCAAAAAAGCCCAGTGCGCGCTGATAGGCGGTGAGACAGCGGAGATGCCTTCGATGTATGAAAAAGGCGACTTTGACCTTGCTGGATTTGCCGTTGGTATCGCTGAGGTTGATGAGATCGACAGAAGCAAATTTGTAAAATCTGGTGACGTTTTAGTCGCGCTTCCAAGTAGTGGTCTACACTCAAATGGCTTCTCTCTTGCAAGAAAAGTGGTAAGCGAGCTTGGACTAAAATTTGATGAAAAAGTAGGCGATAAAAAGCTCATCGACGTACTTCTTGAGCCAACTAGAATTTACGTGAGCGACTTTTTAAGATTAAAAGATAAGATTACGGCAATGGCGCATATAACAGGTGGTGGCATAGTTGAAAACTTGCCTCGCGTCTTCCCTGCTGGACTTGGTGCAAAAGTACAAAAAAGCGTTATAAAAACGCCTGAAATTTTTAAAATCATCGCTCAAAAAGTAGAAGATAGCGAGATGATGAGAACCTTTAACATGGGCGTTGGCATGATATTGGTTGTACCAAAAGAAAATGTTGATGCTGTCCTAGCAAATAGCGATGGCTACGTGATCGGTGAAGTAGTAAATGGTAAAGGCGTAGAGCTAGTTTAATGCAAGAAAATAGCAAAAAACGCTTGCTAAGGACCGAAAATAAGAGTTTTTTTGATCTTAGCATTTATGAGTATATAGGCTGTTTTGGTGTACTAGAAAGCGATATCAAAAAACTTGATCTCTATAGTCACTGGTGCAAGGTCTCACGTGCCTCTACTATGCTCTGCGTCACGCATGATAGCGGCGAGAGCGACAACCTAGTCTATCTATATGACTGGGAGAAATTTAGCCGTATCTACATAAATACAGGAAATTGAGTTGGCAAAACAAAAGGCAAAAATCGCACCTGTTTGGGCTAGAGTAAAGGCATTTATCATCGATCTTTTTATCATCGGTATGCCTATATTTTATGCGACAACATATCTTGTGCTTGATGGCAAAGAGGCATTTTTGCATAACCAAATTGCCATTTTTGGTGCAAATAGCCTGATCTCACTTATAATGTGCCTTTTTTTTAGCATAAAAGCACAAACTCCAGGCTACAAAGCACAAGAAATTTATCTAATAAACCTAAAAACCGGTAGAAAACTAAGCTTTTTTCACACCATCTTGCGCCAAATTTGCTTTGCCTTTGCTGGCTTTAGCATACTTGGACTTTGCCTTTGTTTCTTTAGAAAAGATAAACTAAATCTGCACGACATCATCACTCACTCAGCTGCCGTGCAAAGATCAGAGGGATAAATTTTTACTTCGCTCCATGCCAAAGTAAGCGATTTTTACCAAGTTTTGTATCTATGCTCTCTTTTATGATAGAGCAAATATACTCTTTTGAAAGTTGTATAGACTCCTCTAAGCTCTTGCCCTTTGCTAAAAAGCAAGCAAGTGCAGTTGAAAAGCTACAACCAGTTCCACTCATTACAAGCGGATTAACAAGTGGGGTTTTAAAATTTCTTAGTGAGCCATCTTTTTTATAAAGTGTGTCTATGCTGCTATCTTCGCTGATATGTTTCTTTACGATGACGTCACAAGGTAGATCTTTATAATTATCGCCAAAAAGCACATTTGCCTCATCTAAATTTGGAGTAGTTACCGTTGCTAAACTCATTAGCTCTTTTAGTTTTGCCACCGCACTATCTTTTATAAGCTTGTGTCCGCTTTTTGAGACGCAAACTGGATCAAGCACTACTTTGGTATTTTGAGCTAGTAAAAACTCACGCACCACCTCCATGATCTCTTCACTAAATAGCATGCCAATTTTTATCGCATCAAAGCTAAATTCTTCCGCAAGCGTATTTAGCTGATCTTTGACAAAACTAGGCTCTAAGCAAAATACACTCTTTACAGCATCCGTAGTCTCAGCGACCAAAGAAGTTACCGCTGTTGCACTATAACAATTAAGCCTAGCACATGTTTTTATATCTGCTTGAAGCCCAGCTGTGCCGCTATTACAAGAGCCTGCGATGATTAGAATTTTTTTCATCGTTTTCCTTTGAAATTTTTGGCTTATTATAGAGGATATTAGATAAATTTGAGTTTTTTAAAACAGAAGAAATTTGAGCAAAAAGCTCAAATTTATGAAAGTTTATTTAAGTCGTTATCGATATCTATATATATCGTAGTTGCGTTAAGATTTGTATGCTCAAAGCTAGGATCTATCTGCTTATCGCTCTCTTTATGTTCATTCATTTTAGCTAAAAGATCATCTTCTCTTAATCCATGCTCATTTGCTAAATTTGGATCTATTTCATTAAAACTAATATTTACGCTAGCCTCATCATTTAGCTCTTCTTGCTCTAAATTGGTTGCACTAAGGATATCATCTACTTTTTCATTTATATGATCTAAAATCGATACATAATCATTGCCAAGAAGTGCTTTAAACAATGCGTCAGTATCTATACTAGACTCGCCAATATCATCGCTTACTACGCTACTATCTAGCCAAAGAGTATCGTATCCGTTTATTGATATATCTTGTCCATCATTTGCAGTGATTGTAATGCTTGCACTTTCGCTCTCGCCCTTTATAGCCTCTCCGATATATACTTTATCATTTACGTCTAAAACTCTTACATGATCATTTTGGTCTATCGCTATAACATCAGATGAAACACTTTTAACTATACCAGCTACTGCTGCCATCTTTATTCCTTATTTTTATTTGTCGGTATTTTAGTATATTTAATTACTTTTGTATATTGTACTATGGTACAAGGTGGCGATAATTCCAAATCATTCAGATTTTGTGATTAAAATATATCCACTCTCGCTGATATTTTTAAATTTCACACCAAGCTCACGCTTTAGACGAAGTATCACATTTTGGATAGCCGCCTTGCTAACATCGCTTTCATAGACAAATTCTTCTATCATCTCATAAGTAACTAGCTTATTTAGATTATAAGCAAAGAGCCAAAATATCTTATTTTGCAAAAAGCTAAGATAAATTTCAATGCCGTTTTTATAAATTTTCTCTCTTTTTAAATTTATACTCACCTCATCGCTTAAATAAACCAGCTTTTCATCTCGTTCAAAACTTAAACTAATAAGCATTGACCTAAGATCCTTCATATCAATAGGCTTTTTTAAAAAAAGCATCGCCCCTTCCTCCATGCTTTTTATCAAATTTTCATCGCTATCATAAGAGGTAAAGACGATAAATTTTTGGTGCGGTTTTATGCGCTTCATCTCATTCATCATCTCAAAGCCATTAAGCACTGGCATGTGAATATCACTCATCACAATATCAAAGCCTTGCTTTTTAAATTTCTCCACGCCATCTTGTCCATTGCAAGCACCAATTACCTGCTCGCAATAAGGTTTAAGTCCGCTAATAATAAGCTCTCTTGCCATATCGTCATCTTCGACTACCAAGACAGACGTCTTTTTTAAAATTTCTAAGACTTCTTGCATTTTAGTCCTTTAAATTTATATCAAAACTTAGCTCAAACACCGTTGGCTTTGCGTTATTTACGAGTCTTACGTCACCATTTAGCTTTTCTTGTGCTAGCTTTTTAGCAAAATAAAGTCCTATGCCATTTCCTTGCTTTTTGGTGGTATTTAGCCAAGTAAAAATTTTCTCGCTCATTTGCTCGCTTACGCCATTTCCATTGTCATAAACTCCGATGTAGCACTTATCTTCAAAGCTTCTAAATTTTATCTCGATGATACGTTTTAGTGGCTCATCTTTGTAGCTTTCGACAAGTGAGTCTTTTGCGTTGTGTATTAGGATTAGTAAAATTTGTTGGATTATATTTTCTATCTGACGAACTTTTTGTTCGTTAAAGCCGCTAAATTTTACACTAACATTTGCACGGCTAAGCTCTGTGTGCATAAGTGTTATTAGATTTTTAACGCTTGTTTGTATCTCAAATTCGCTCACATTTTCAGCACTTTTGTAAAAATTTCTAAAAATTTCAATAGTACTTGAAAGAAGTTTGACCGAGCTTTGCCCTTTTTCAAGTAAATTTATTAGCTCCTCATCGCTTAATTTACCTTCTTTTTTTAACATTATGCACGAGCTTAGCATTAGTTTTAGCGAATTTACAGGCTGAATGAATTGATGATTGATACCACTTATTAGCTCGCCAGCCTCACTCATTTTGGCTCTATGAGTTAGCAATGTTTCATACTCATCTTGTATCTTTTTTATCTTGTTATACATAAAATTATGAAGAATATTTGCCAAAAATGTGAGCGCAACGAAGGCAAAGAGCAAGCTTAGAGCATTTTTTAAAGCTTCTTTTGTTAAAGCTGAAATTTCTTCTTCGTTATTTGTGCCAGCTCCTATGAACCAATTTATCGTTGGTATCTCAGCTACTTGGATTAAATTTTGTCCTATTTTTAAGCTTGTAATGTCTTCATCTTTTAAAAACAACTCTTTAAATTTTTCCTCGATCTCTTTTTTTAAAGCAAGATCAGGTATCGATGTTAAAATTTCACCGCTATGAGTCACCAAAAATGAGTAAGAATTTGGTGCAAGGCTAAAATTTTTAATGCTATTAAAGATATTTTCTATACGCACGACGCCACAAAGTGCTGCTTTAAATTTCGTTTGTTTTGTGACTGGAACGCATAAATTTAGAGTTGAGCCCTTTAAAATTTTATGTTTTTGCATGAAATTTACGCTTGGGGCATTTGTATTTTTTGTCTCGACATACCAGATAAGCCCTGCTCTTTCACTTTTTGGCATAACTTCTTCTAAAATTTTCTCTCCATCTACAAAAATTTCTCCATCATCCCTTAAAAGCTGCATTAGATCAAATTCTTTCGCGTTTTGCTTAAAGAGCTTTATAAAGCCGGCTATCTTTTCATCGTCATCTACGATGTCTGCATTTTGTATAAATTTTGACGCACGAATGAGTGAATTTATACGTTCATCAAGCCAAATTTGAAAGTTATTTACGATATTTTTGCTAACTGCTATGTTATTTTTATCAGATAGCTCTATGATTTTCTCTTTGGCATTGCTGTAAATATTTAGCCCAAGAAGTATCACAAAAAGGCTAGCAAGCAAGATGATGGCGTAGATTTTAATATTTTGTGATTTTAAATTAAGACCCATACTTGCAGTATATCCTAAGTTAGCCCAAATTTGGGCTAACTAAATTCATTTTAAAAAGGATAAAAGCTTTGAAACGAGCATAAGTGCAAGCACTACAAAACAAACACCAAATCCAAGTAGCGTACAATCAGCCATCGACATAAATTTAGATGAAGGCACAAGATACCAGCCATCAGCGTAAAGATCAACTATTCTCTTTTGCAGATCGCTTAGCACCGCGCCATCAGGCACCATAGGGCTGTCATATCCGCAGTCGCCTGTTGGCATAAACCAGTCAGGCGCCCACTTCTCAAGTGGCAAACCAAATGGATAGTGTGGCTCAGTAGAGCAGCCCTGCATGCCAAAAGGATCATCACCATGCACTGCATCGTGGATTTTGGCTAGCTTTACGCTATACATTATGCCCTGCACCGCTCCCCAAAAGGCAAAGACGTAGCCAATTAGAGCAAATAGTAAATTTTTAGGATTTATGATAGCGATCACGCCGCCAAGTGCCATACATAAAAATGCAAAACGTATATAGACGCACTGCTCGCAAGGAGGCATATAAGCGTAGTTTTGAAAGAGCGAGTGCGCGATAACAACAAGCGCGACGCTTACAAAGACTAAGATCGCCCAAGAGATGCGTGAGTCTTGAAATTTAGCCATTTTTTTAAAAAAGCTCATGTGACGCCTTATTTTTTAAGAAGCTCTTCGATGAGTGCTGCCATGCCATCAAGCGAGCTGATTGATTTTGTCATGATGAGGTATTTGCCATTTACGACAAATGCTGGCACGCCTTGAATTTTGGCCACGTCATAGCTCTCGTCCCACTTTTTAAGCAGCTCAGTCACTTTTGGATTAGCTAGCTCTTTTTCATAATCAGCCTTGCTAACGCCAGCTGCCTCAAGACCAGTCTTTAAAAAACCCTCAGCGTCTTTGCCATCACTCCAGCGCTCTTTTTTGTCGTGATAAGCCTTGTAGTAGGCAAATTTAGCCTTTTTAAATAGCGAATTTTCATCAAATAAGCCGACACCTTTTGCCTCGTCCATAACGATAAGCACGGCAAAAACCTTACTCGCAACCTCGCCGTAATCGCCCTTTGTCTTTAGGTGAAATGGCTCGTATTTTAGTCCAGGAATTTTCTCAACTACCTTTGGAGTGACGCTCTTGTCGTACTTATAGCAAAATGGGCAAGCGTAGCTAAAAATTTTAACTAGTGTATTTTGTCCCGCGCTTAGTGGCTTTTCAAGCTTAACGTAGTCCTCGCCCTCACTAAATGCACTAGCACTAATCGCTCCAGCTACCGCAACAGCAAAGATAGCCTTGCTAAATTTAGATAGAAAACTCATGATAATCTCCTTTAGATGATTTATTTTGAGTTATTCTACAACCAAGCTCAACCGCAAATTTAACGCTAGAATAAATTTTGGCTGAAATTTATAAGATATCGCATTGATTAAAAATTTAATTTTTACTAGAACTTATCTCATTTATTGCTGATAATGCGTTTAAAGCACTCGGATAGCCTATAAATGGTATAAGTGTCGTAACAACGCTTATTAGTTTAGCTCTATCGTTGCCGATACCAAAATTTGCAGCAATGTGCCCTAAAAGCTGTGGTTTTGCAAAGCCAAGAGTCGTGATATAGACAAATGTCAAAAGCTCCCTAAGCTCTAAACTAAGCCCATCTCTTGCATAAAAATCGCCAAAGCAGTTTTGCGATAAAAACTCCATTATATGTTTTTGATCATTTGGCATTGATGCGATAAATTTATCAACCGCTGGGAAGAGTTTTCTTTGTATCTCAAGGCCTCGTTCACCTCTGCCTTCTCTTGATTTTTTAGGCATATTCTCAGGCTCTATGTAGCGCTCATTAAAAATTTCATCAGCTAAAAATATACAATCTTCTACCTTGCCAAGCCCAGCATAAGGCACTGCTTGATATAAAATTTCTCTTATCTCTTTTGCTGATATGCCTACATTTAAAGCAGCCCTAACGAAGCTTTTAAATGAGCTTTTTGCACCTTTACTCACGCAAAGAGAGGCGATGATAACCGAAAGCCTTGTTTTTTCATCAATATTTATCACTTCACCAATATCGCCTAAAAAATTTAAATAATCTTCTAAAAAGCTAGCATTGCTCTCTTCAAGCTCACTTTTTGAATCAAACCAATTTTCATAAATTTTCTTTGCATTGTAAGTTAGTGTCATAAGTTCTGCTCCATTGTTTGGGGCTGATTATAAGTGCTAAAGCGTAAATGCTAGCTTAAGATCCAAAAAGGCAAAAATTTTTAATATAAATTTAGATTTTAAGCCATTATAAAGTTTATCGTGATTTTTATGTTATAAGGTTTTATTACAATTACGAAGGACGCAATATTTTTTATTACTCCTTTTACCTATTTTAAGCCTTGGGCGTTCCAAGGCTTTTTCTAAATTTTATAAGCTTTATGAGTAGAGTTTATAAAATTTATCTAAAGGAGATGTTATGAAAAAGACTTTGAGTTGTGTTGCACTAGCCTCTGTACTTTGCTCAAGCGCTTTTGCGATAGGCGGTCCAAGCGGGGCTAAACTAGACTATGCTATCACTGGGCAAATAGGCGAAGTAGTGGTAAATCCATACGATACTGCCCCACTTACAGCAGTCATCAAAAATGGCGGCTACACATTAAGCAATGCCAAAGTAACCATCGTGCCAAAACAAGGCGGTCAGGTGATAAGCTACAAAGTGGCTGATAAGCATCTTCGCACACATGGTGGCATCCCAGTTTTTGGCATGTATCCTGACTATCAAAATACCGTTGAAGTCGAGTACGACAAGAGCTACAAAGGCAAGACTGAACACATAAAAGAGAGCTATAAAATTTATGCCCCAGCCATCTACCTAGAAAGCTCAGGCACGCCAAATCAAAAGGGCACGCTATTTGACAAGATCGAGGTTACTAAGCCAGCAAGCGCTAAATTTGCAAACCGCCTATACTACGTAAATAACTTTGTAAATAAAACCGGCAAGGGCACAAAAGTCGTTTGGAACAACCCAGCTGGCGGTGCGATCGAGTGGAACTACAGCCCAAATAACTTCATCCTTGATACAAAAGGTGAGGTTAGATGGTACCTTGAGCCAAGCAAAATTTATGATCTAAAACAGCCATTTCACGCTGGCGTAATGATGGGCTTTAAGCAAAATGACGATGGTGCGATGACTTGGGGATATGGTCAAAGATACGCAAAATACGACATCATGGGTAGAGAAATTTTTAACCGCGAGCTACCAGCTAGCTACAACGACTTCTCTCACTCAATGGACGTAGCACAAAACGGACACTACTTCTTGCGCGTGGCAAATGCTGACTATAAAAGGGCTGATGGTAAAAATGTAAGAACAGTGCGTGACGTGATCGTTGAGCTTGACAGAGATGGCAACGTAGTTGATGACTTTAGACTATATGAAATCCTCGATCCTTACCGTGACATCGTGCTAAAAACACTTGATCAAGGCGCAGTTTGCTTAAACATAGACGCTAAAAAAGCAGGCCACACTGCAAGCGCAGATGAGCTTCAGTCTATGGATACGCACGATAAATGGGGCGACATAGTTGGCGCTGGTCCCGGACGCAACTGGGCGCACGTAAATAGCGTGGATTACGACCCAAGTGATGACAGCATCATCATCTCAAGCCGCCACCAAGACGCAGTCATCAAGATCGGCCGCGATAAACAAGTAAAATGGATCATGGGCGCTCACAAAGGTTGGAGCGATAAATTTAAAGATAAACTTCTTCAGCCAGTTGATAGCAAAGGCAACAAAATAGTCTGCGAAGATGAGTACTCAAAATGCCCAGGATACGAGAGCGACAAAGGTGGCTTTGACTGGCAATGGACGCAACACACGGCATTTAGGATAGATAGCAAGTCTAAAAAAGGCGAAATTTATCTAAGCGTCTTTGACAACGGCGACACAAGGGGCATGGAGCAACCAGCCATCGCTGGCATGAAATACTCTCGCGCAGTCGTTTATAAGATAGATGAAAAGAAAAAGACTGTTGAGCAAATTTGGGAGTACGGCAAAGAGCGTGGCAAAGAGTGGTATAGTTCGGTCACTAGCCTTACGCAGTATCAAGATGACCTTGATAGCGTGATGGTCTATTCAGCCGTTGCTGGCATGCAGTTTGACATCGCAAAAGGTCGACCAGTAGGACTTCCTAGCCCGCACATCGATGAGTTTGAATGGGGTGCAAAAGAGCCTAGTATCGAGATAAAGATGACAAATGCTATGGGCTATCAAGCGTTTCCATTTAGCCTGCAAAAAGCTTTTGAGAAATAATCTCTCTTTTCTCCCTTTTTTGCCAAGTGCAAGAAGGGGAGCACTTGCTATAAATTTAATCTATCAATAATAGATAAAAATTCACATTCACTCATAAATTTTAAAGCTCTAAATTAGAAATTTATATTGTAAAGATATTGTTTATTAAGGCGATAACATATAGTATTAGCACTTATATATAAAAATATATATTTAACACAGGGAGAAAAAATGAAAAAATTTTTCATGGCTTTAGTGGTGCTGTTTGCAAGCCTTTTGCTTAATGCAGCTGAGTTTAGAGATGTCAAAGACATCACTGGCGACGTCGTAAAAGTCGCCGCAAAAGTAGAAAAAATCGCCACGCTTTGGTATGCGAATAACCAAATCATATTAATGCTAGGCGGCGCGGACAAGATAGTAGCGACTACCGATCTTATCAAAAACAACAAATGGTTTGCACATGTTTATCCTAGAATTTCAAGCATTCCAAACGGCGTAAACGGCAAAGACTTACAGGTAGAAGAGCTAGTTAAACTAAGTCCAGACGTCGTTATAGCCGCCGATAAAAAGAACAAAGAAGAGCTAACCAAAAACGGCTTTACCGTGCTTTATCCGTCATTTACCAATCATACGGATATGAAAAAAAGCGTATCTATAATGGCCGAGGTCATAGGAGGCGACGCGCCGAAGATCGCGGAGAAATTTAACGAATATTTTGACGGCAACCTAAAAAGAGTGCTAAGCAAAACAGATAAGATCGCTGTATCAGATAGACCAAAAGTACTTCACATAGCAGACGGCAAGAATTTATTTAAGGTTGACGGCGCAAATACGATCATAGACGAGTGGATAAGGGTCGCAGGCGGCCAAAACGCGGTTCAAAAAGCAGGAAATATGCTTGAAATCAATGCCGAAGAGATACCAAATATGAACCCTGATGTGATCATCATAGGCAGAGCCAAAGCTCCCGAAATTTTACAAAAGATATACGAAAATCCTATCTACGCGGGCACCAAAGCCGTCAAAAATAAAAGAGTTTACGTAAATCCAACTGGCGTTTTTAGCTGGGATAGATACGGCGCCGAGGGGGCTTTGCAAATTTTATGGGCAGCTAAGATATTACATCCTGAAATTTTTAAAGATATAGATATAGCAGCTGAGACAAAGAAATTTTATAAAGAATTTTTACACTATGAGCTAAGCGATGATGAAGTAAATTACATCTTAAATGGCTTAGACCCAACTGGAAAATAATTTGTCCTTACGGCGGTAATTTTATCTACATTTACCGCCAAATTTAATCCATTTTCGGTCTTTGTTTATCATCCAGACTTACTGATTTATATACTAACTACTTAAATAACTAAAATTTTGTAAATCTGATGCTATTTAAAAAGACAAACAATTATAAAAATTTAATGACAAGAAAGAATATCCCAAAGGAAATTCCTTTGGGATTAAAAGTATAGATATTAAAGTACGTGTATTTGGTCTTGAACTTCGATTGTAGTTGTACCACTAGTATA
>NZ_JAAKYZ010000006.1 GCF_015229955.1 Campylobacter concisus | reverse complement strand
AAACTAAACCCTATAAACCTATAATAAAAATACATAACTTAAAATTTTTAATCGCCAACAATTTTTTCTCAAATTCCCTAATTATTTCAACTATCTTTAAGTATTGCTCATATATAATTCCAGCTCACGAAACGAGAAACCACCTTTAACTTCATTGGTTAATAAAGCCTTTTCTTTTTATCGTTGTTCTTTTAACTTACAATTGTTAAACTATTAGTCAATCTTTGAAATCTAAACAAGTGATCGATTGAGCCAGTCTATTATTTTATAATTTATAATAGATTAGACAAACTAATAAATAAAACTAAAAGTTTTTTTGATTAAAAACTTCATAATAAAATCCTATCAAATAAATTTTGCTAGGTAATTAATATGGAGAGTTTGATCCTGGCTCAGAGTGAACGCTGGCGGCGTGCCTAATACATGCAAGTCGAACGGACAAGTAAGAGCTTGCTCTTATGAGTTAGTGGCGCACGGGTGAGTAATGTATAGCTAATCTGCCCTACACTAGAGGACAACAGTTGGAAACGGCTGCTAATACTCTATAATCCTGTCTTACATAAGTTAGATAGGGAAAGTTTTTCGGTGTAGGATGAGGCTATATTGTATCAGCTAGTTGGTGAGGTAATGGCTCACCAAGGCTATGACGCATAACTGGTCTGAGAGGATGATCAGTCACACTGGAACTGAGACACGGTCCAGACTCCTACGGGAGGCAGCAGTAGGGAATATTGCTCAATGGGGGAAACCCTGAAGCAGCAACGCCGCGTGGAGGATGACACTTTTCGGAGCGTAAACTCCTTTTGTTAGGGAAGAATAATGACGGTACCTAACGAATAAGCACCGGCTAACTCCGTGCCAGCAGCCGCGGTAATACGGAGGGTGCAAGCGTTACTCGGAATCACTGGGCGTAAAGGACGCGTAGGCGGATTATCAAGTCTCTTGTGAAATCCTATGGCTTAACCATAGAACTGCTTGGGAAACTGGTAATCTAGAGTGAGGGAGAGGCAGATGGAATTGGTGGTGTAGGGGTAAAATCCGTAGAGATCACCAGGAATACCCATTGCGAAGGCGATCTGCTGGAACTCAACTGACGCTAATGCGTGAAAGCGTGGGGAGCAAACAGGATTAGATACCCTGGTAGTCCACGCCCTAAACGATGTATACTAGTTGTTGCTAAGCTAGTCTTGGCAGTAATGCACCTAACGGATTAAGTATACCGCCTGGGGAGTACGGTCGCAAGATTAAAACTCAAAGGAATAGACGGGGACCCGCACAAGCGGTGGAGCATGTGGTTTAATTCGAAGATACGCGAAGAACCTTACCCGGACTTGATATCTAACAAATCATCTAGAGATAGAAGAGTGTCTGCTTGCAGAAATGTTAAGACAGGTGCTGCACGGCTGTCGTCAGCTCGTGTCGTGAGATGTTGGGTTAAGTCCCGCAACGAGCGCAACCCACGTCATTAGTTGCTAACAGTTCGGCTGAGCACTCTAATGAGACTGCCTTCGTAAGGAGGAGGAAGGTGTGGACGACGTCAAGTCATCATGGCCCTTATGTCCGGGGCGACACACGTGCTACAATGGCATATACAATGAGAAGCAATATCGCGAGATGGAGCAAATCTATAAAATATGTCCCAGTTCGGATTGGAGTCTGCAACTCGACTCCATGAAGCCGGAATCGCTAGTAATCGTAGATCAGCCATGCTACGGTGAATACGTTCCCGGGTCTTGTACTCACCGCCCGTCACACCATGGGAGTTGATTTCACTCGAAGCCGGAATACTAAATTAGTTACCGTCCACAGTGGAATCAGCGACTGGGGTGAAGTCGTAACAAGGTAACCGTAGGAGAACCTGCGGTTGGATCACCTCCTTTCTAGAGTACATATAGATATTCTCTCACAAGATATCTATAAGAAAGATATTCTCAATCATCCTTGTTTAGTTTTGAAAGATTGATAGACCTATAGGGGCCTATAGCTCAGCTGGTTAGAGTGCACCCCTGATAAGGGTGAGGTCACAAGTTCAAGTCTTGTTAGGCCCACCAGAGAATTTAATTGGGGAATTAGCTCAGCTGGGAGAGCGCCTGCTTTGCACGCAGGAGGTCAGCGGTTCGATCCCGCTATTCTCCACCATAAAATAGTTTAACTATATTAAGTCTAATTAGAGAGCTTAAAAATTAAACTTTCTAATTAGACTTTTGTCTAAATGTTCTTTTAATTAATATTGTTAATAGTCACAAGCAAGTTTTAAAAACAATTTTACAGGACTTGTTAAAGATTTAAATTTCTATTCTCTTTGCATTTAATGCAAAAGTTTGACATCACAATCTATTTAGGATTTAAAACTTATCTAAATAGTAGTCAATGCTTTCCGTCTTGAGAGCTAGAATTTAAATATAGTAACATAAAGTTATCTTTAACAAGGAAGTGATGCGAATTAGAATAATCTAATATAGAAAAGGTAAGCTACAAAGAGCAAGTGGTGGATGCCTTGGCTAGTAGAGGCGATGAAAGACGTGCCAGGCTGCGATAAGTCTCGGGGAGCCGTCAAGGGGCTTTGATCCGGGAATTTCTGAATGGGGCAACCCAGTTAAGCGCGAGCTTAACTACCTAATATGGAGCGAACGAGGGGAATTGAAACATCTTAGTACCCTCAGGAAAAGAAATCAAAAGAGATTACGCTAGTAGCGGCGAGCGAACGCGTAAGAGGGCAAACCGTTAGTTTACTAACGGGGTTGTAGGACTGCAATATAGACTAAACTTAGCTAATAGAATAATCTGGAAAGATTAAGCATAGAGGGTGATACTCCCGTATATGAAAGCTTTGTTTTACTTAGCAGTATCCTGAGTAGGGCGGAACACGTGATATTCTGTCTGAAGCTGGGTAGACCACTATCCAACCCTAAATACTACTACTAGACCGATAGTGCACAAGTACCGTGAGGGAAAGGTGAAAAGAACTGAGGTGATCAGAGTGAAATAGAACCTGAAACCATTTGCTTACAATCATTCAGAGCCCTATGATTTATCAGGGTGATGGACTGCCTTTTGCATAATGAGCCTGCGAGTTGTGATGTCTGGCAAGGTTAAGGAAACCCGGAGCCGTAGCGAAAGCAAGTCTTAATAGGGCGTTTAGTCAGACGTTGCAGACCCGAAACGATGTGATCTATCCATGAGCAGGTTGAAACCGGTGTAAGAGCCGGTGGAGGACCGAACCCGCTAGCGTTGAAAAGCTATGGGATGACTTGTGGATAGGGGTGAAAGGCCAATCAAACATCGTGATAGCTGGTTCTCTCCGAAATATATTTAGGTATAGCGTCATGTAGTAACACTGGGGGGTAGAGCACTGAATGGGCTAGGGCATACACCAATGTACCAAACCCTATCAAACTCCGAATACCTAGTGTGTAATCATGGCAGTCAGGCGGCGAGTGATAAAATCCGTCGTCGAGAGGGGAACAACCCAGACTAACAGCTAAGGTCCCTAAATCTCATTTAAGTGGAAAACGATGTGGAGTTACTTAAACAACCAGGAGGTTGGCTTAGAAGCAGCCATCCTTTAAAGAAAGCGTAATAGCTCACTGGTCTAGTGATTCTGCGCGGAAAATATAACGGGGCTAAAATGAGTACCGAAGCTTTAGACTTAGTTTTACTAAGTGGTAGGAGAGCGTTGTATTTGCGTTGAAGGTATACCGGTAAGGAGTGCTGGAGCGAATACAAGTGAGCATGCAGGCATGAGTAGCGATAATTGGGGTGAGAATCCCCAACGCCGTAAACCCAAGGTTTCCTACGCGATGCTCGTCATCGTAGGGTTAGCCGGGTCCTAAGCAAAGTCCGAAAGGGGTATGCGATGGAAAATTGGTTAATATTCCAATGCCAACTATAATGTGCGATGGAAGGACGCTTAGAGTTAAGCAAGCTAGCGGATGGTAGTGCTAGTCGAAAGGTGTAGGTTAAGATCCAGGCAAATCCGGATCTTTTTAAGCCGAGACCCCATAGGCGTTTGAAGTTCTTCGGAATGGATAGCGAATTGCCGATACTGTCGAGCCAAGAAAAGTTTCTAAGTTTAGTTATAGTTGCCCGTACCGTAAACCGACACAGGTGGGTGGGATGAGTATTCTAAGGCGCGTGGAAGAACTCTCTTCAAGGAACTCTGCAAAATAGCACCGTATCTTCGGTATAAGGTGTGCCTAACTTTGTGAAGGATTTACTCCGTAAGCATTGAAGGTTACAACAAAGAGTCCCTCCCGACTGTTTACCAAAAACACAGCACTCTGCTAACTCGTAAGAGGATGTATAGGGTGTGACGCCTGCCCGGTGCTCGAAGGTTAATTGATGACGTTAGCTCTGCGAAGCGTTTGATCGAAGCCCGAGTAAACGGCGGCCGTAACTATAACGGTCCTAAGGTAGCGAAATTCCTTGTCGATTAAATATCGACCTGCATGAATGGCGTAACGAGATGGGAGCTGTCTCGAAGAGGGATCCAGTGAAATTGTAGTGGAGGTGAAAATTCCTCCTACCCGCGGCAAGACGGAAAGACCCCGTGGACCTTTACTACAGCTTGACACTGCTATTGGGATAAAAATGTGCAGGATAGGTGGGAGGCTTTGATCCATAGACGCCAGTTTATGGTGAGCCATTGTTGAGATACCACTCTTTTTTATTCTGATAGCTAACTAGCTTGAGTTATCCTCAAGTAGGACAATGTCTGGTGGGTAGTTTGACTGGGGCGGTCGCCTCCCAAAATGTAACGGAGGCTTACAAAGGTTGGCTCAGAACGGTTGGAAATCGTTCGTAGAGTATAAAGGCATAAGCCAGCTTAACTGCGAGACATACACGTCAAGCAGAGACGAAAGTCGGTCTTAGTGATCCGGTGGTTCTGTGTGGAAGGGCCATCGCTCAAAGGATAAAAGGTACCCCGGGGATAACAGGCTGATCTCCCCCAAGAGCTCACATCGACGGGGAGGTTTGGCACCTCGATGTCGGCTCATCGCATCCTGGGGCTGGAGCAGGTCCCAAGGGTATGGCTGTTCGCCATTTAAAGCGGTACGCGAGCTGGGTTCAGAACGTCGTGAGACAGTTCGGTCCCTATCTGCCGTGGGCGCAAGAAGATTGAGGAGAGTTGACCCTAGTACGAGAGGACCGGGTCGAACCAACCACTGGTGTACGAGTTGTTCTGCCAAGAGCACCGCTCGGTAGCTATGTTGGGATGTGATAACTGCTGAAAGCATCTAAGCAGGAAGCCAACTCCAAGATGAATCTTCTTTTAAGAGCTCATATAGACTATGTGTTTGATAGGCTGGGTGTGTAATGGATGAAAGTCCTTTAGCTGACCAGTACTAATAGCTCGTCTGCTTATCTTTTAATAAGCATCACTTCCTTGTTAAGGATAAAAACTTAATAAGATATGTTTTTATAAAACTTTGTTTATGACTTTTAACTTTATCAAGTAGTGTTAAATAAGAGATTTATATGATATATCTTTTATTTAACACTGCCCGTGACTATACAGACGAGGAAACGCCTTGCTCCATCTCGAACCAAGAAGCTAAGCTCGTCCTGGCTGATGATACTCTCCCTTACTGGGATGTTGGAAAAGTAGGTCGTTGCGGGCTTTGTTAATTTTTAATCTTCTTTATCTAAACAATCTTCTTTTAGTATTATTTTTTTAATTTATAACAAAATATCAAATCTTACATTTATTTATATTTTTAAATAATCAGACTTTTTATCTTTACATTTATAAATATCTTTTAGCTTATGCTTTTATACGAATATTGACTAAAAACACCAAATATGATAGACTCCAAACCCAAATTTACCCAAAAAGGACAAAAATGAAAAAGATTATATTCTCACTATTAGCAGCAGCTTCTACATTACTAGCAGCCATAAATTTAAACACCGCCACAAAAGAAGAGTTAATGAGCTTAGATGGTATAGGTTCTTCAAAGGCAGATGCAATAATAGAGTATAGAAAAGCGAATAAATTTAACTCAATAGAAGACATAAAAAATGTAAATGGTATAGGTGATAAGACATTTGAAAATCTAAAATCAGATATATCAGTATCAGGCACTACAAAGATAGATGACACAAAATCAAAAATAAAATCTAAAAAAAATGAGATAAAAGAAAAAGCAAGTAAAAAGAGTGATGAAGTAAAAGAGAAAAAAGATAGTGCAAAAGATAATAGTATAAAAGAGATAAAAGATAAGAAAGAAAAGCTAAAAGATAAAGCAGAGAAAAAGAGTAAATCTAAAAAAGAGAAAAGCAAAGAGTAATAAAAGCTAGAAATTTATAAAAATTCTTACATAAAGTATATAAAAATAGTTAGGAGTACATGGTGCTCCTAATAAATAAAATAGATTGGTTTTTTATATATCTGCCCACTTTTTAATTCTATAACTTAGTTTACCTACTTTTAAATTTTATAAATTAATAAGTTCATCTAATAGATCTTGTAAAGTAATGCTTCTTAGTTCACTTTCTAAAGCTTCTTGTGCTTTTAGGAAGTGGTTGGTTAAGGATTTAGGGTGTTAGTTATAGGTGAGAGAGGACTTTAGGTGGGGGTAATGTGCAAACTAGTTATAAATCCTGGCTTATAAGATTCTCTATTTAATATTAAGTAAGCCTCCTATTGAATATTCTAAATACCTAGTTAAATTTATAAAAAACTCTATTTAGATAAAGTCCTTCAGCTGGAGCTGGGATACGAGTTAAGGCAAGGTGTCCATTAAGCGAAGCATTGATGAGCTCACCGCCATTTTTTATACTTAAAGCTTTAAGTAGATTTGCAATCATAAGCCGTACTTGGGCGCGCAAAAAGCCATTAGCTTTAAAAACTATGATAGTTTGATTTTTGTATTCATAACAAAATGCCTTAAAAATTTCTCGCACCGGGCTTTTTGTGTCACTTCCTGTTTTCATATAGGAGCTAAAATCATGCTCGCCAACAAAATTAGATAAAATTTCATTTGCTTTTTTGATATCAAATTTTGGCAAAAAGACTTTATAGTTTGAGCTAAAAACATCAAACTCTCCATGATCTATAATGTATCTATAAGACCTTGCTACGGCGTCAAATCTTGCTTGAAAATTTTCATCAACTAAATTTATACGTTTTATATGAATATTTGGGTGGGCATGGCGGTTGATTAGCTCTTTTAAGTGTTCAAAATTTTTAAAATGATCGCCACAAATTACGCTTGAGCTTTGATTGATCGCATGGACGTTTTTGTCCGTACGTGAGCTAGAGACTATTTTTTCAAATATTCCAACGTGAGCTAGAGCACGCGAAAGCTCATCTTCTACGCCATTTTCATGCGGCTGAGTTTGTGAGCCTTGAAATTTGGAGCCATCGTAGCTATAAATTAATTGGATTTTCATTAGTATCTTCGCATGATCTTAGCTTTAAAAAGCAAAATCCCTGCCAATAAAAAGACAAAAAATATGAGCGGAATCGCAAAAGCTGGTTTTGATGAAAATAGCATTATGAGCGTAAAATAGCCAAATAAAACGCCAAATGTCCCAACATAAACCATGCCCTTTTCATATCTATAAGTAACGATGCCAAAGCTTATGGCAAAAAGTGTACTGGCAAGTGGAAATAGTGCAACAAGTACATACGTACTAAGATCTTTTCTTCTTTTTTCACTACTATTTGCCTCCGCCCAGTACTCTTTTATACTGCCTATATCGCTTATCTCTTCACTTTGGGCAGTCCTTATCTTCATAGATTTGAAGTTACTTTGGTGATAAATTTCATCTTTTATGTCATACATTTTTCCATCTAATAAAGAGAGTTCGATGCTTTGATTTGTATTAGTGATCTTTGCATTTTTTGCAGTGATTAAGCGTTGGGAGTCTTTAATGTAAGGATTAAACATCACGATATCTTTATAAGTAGTGCCATTATTATCTTGCATTTCACTACCCACATAGACCATCCAGTCAGAAAATTTTTGTCCAAACTGAGTTGGCTTTAAATTCAGCTTTGCAACAGTCTTTTTATAATCAATAAAATTTGCATTTAGCTGCGCGGCTATTGGTATCATTATGGTAGCAATTACAAGTAGAGCGGTGCTTAAAAATGCTGAAAATATTAAGAAAAATTTAGCAATTTTATTTGGTGAGCCACCAAGCGTAAAAATAATGATACTTTCATTCTCTTTTGATAATCTAAAAAGTGTCATCGCAAGTGATACAAAAAATGCGATAGGCACGACAAAAAGTAGTACACGTGGAAGCATAAATGAGTAGAGTTTAAAAAGCTCACCAAAACTGATCTCAATATAAGAAGTGATGCGTGCGATCTGGATGAAAAATACGATCGACATGATCAAAAAAAGCGTACTAAATAGCGATGCAAAAGTCCCTAGGAAGTTAAACAAAAGATATCTATTCACTCTACTCATAAATAAACCTTAAAATTTCTAAAATTTGCTCTTTAAAAGCGTATGTAATAAGTAATCCAAGACTTAAAAACGGCACAAAAGCCAGCTCATAGCCCTTTTTTTGAACGACCGCATAGACTGGAAGTGTAAAAAGTGCTGCAAGATAGATCGCCACTAGAGCCAGTTTGACTGGCAAGATAGCTCCGATGATCGCTGCTATAAAGATATCTGCACTACCCATCGCTTCTTTTTTTATGGCAAAACTTACAACAAATCTAAGCACCCAAAAGATAAGTGCAAAAAGGAATAAATTTAAAATCTGGGCAAAATTTCCTTTAAATATAAAAAGCATCAGAGCGTAGATAAATGCGAAAAATAGCGCCGCAAAAAGAAGCGGATCTGGCACAGCTTTATATCTTATATCTATGACGCTAAGAGCTAGTAGCATGATAAAGCAAAGCCCTAAAAATAGCGCGTAAAGCAGTGTTTCTACACTTAAAATTTCGCCGCACTCTTTAAAAAAACAGATCAAAAAAAGTATCCCAGAAACTAGCTCGATCACTGGATAGATGGGGCTTATTTTTTGCTTACAAAAGGCACATTTGCCACCTAAAAATAGCCACGAAAAAATTGGAATATTGTGATAAAAATTTAGCTTATGATCACAGTCTGGGCAATGAGAAGCTGGAAAATTTATACTCTCATTTCGTGGCAAGCGATATATCAGCACATTTGAAAATGAGCCCACGCAAATACCCAAAACAAAAGCAAAAACGGCAAAAAAGATGACTAAATTATCCATTATCTTGCTAAACTCCGCCAAATCTTCGCTCTATATTTTTAAATTTGCTAACGATGCTTGTAAGCTCATCCTTGCTAAAGTCAGGCCAAAGTGTTGGCGTAAAAAATAGCTCCGCGTAGCTTGCTTGCCAAAGCATAAAATTTGAAAGCCTGCTCTCGCCACCAGTCCTAATGAGAAGATCCACCGGCTCACTCTCATCAAGTGCTGCATTTAGGCTTGCTTCGTTTATCTCTGTACCTTTTAAATTTAGCTTTCTCACAGCTCTAATAATCTCGTCTTTTGAGCCGTAGTTTATAGCTAAATTTAATAATAAATTTTTATTCTCTTTTGTAGCGTTTTTGGTGATTTCTATCTCATTTTTTAGCTCGTCACTAAATGGCGAAATATCGCCGATCGTATTAAATTTGATATCATTTTTTATAAAATCAGCACGTTTTAAAATGAGAAATTTCTTAAGTAAATTCATCAAAAACTCGACCTCTTTTTGCGGCCTTTTCCAGTTTTCAGTACTAAACGCGTAAAGGCTTAAAATTTTCACGCCATTATCGATACAAAATTCGCACATATCGCTTACTACATTTGCTCCAGCTTCGTGCCCATTTGTCCGCAAAAATCCACGTTTTTTAGCCCAGCGTCCATTTCCATCCATGATAATAGCAATGTGGTTTAATTCATTCAATCTTTAGCCTTTTATATCAATAATTTGTTCTTTTTTACTCCAAAGAGCACTCACATTTTGCACTGTTATGTTGGCGCTAAATTCACTTTTTAACAAGCTAGCTACATTATTAAATGGGGTCGCGATCTCGTATAAAACTTCATCTTTAAATTTAAAAATGAGTGGAGCAAAATTTGAAAATATTAAAAAAATTTTCATATCATTCTCCTCTTTTTTTAGCTGAAAAACGCCGTTTATGCCATTATAAATAAATGGTATATGCAAGACATTTTCTTGCAGAGCAAAGAGCATTTTTGCTAGCACTTTCATCTCGTCTTTTGTCTTAGCTTCACTTAAACTTTTAAATAAATAGTCATAAAACCACGATAAATTCTCATTTTCTATCAAATTTTCGATAAGATTTAGCCCATCAGCCAAGACATCTTCGTCTAAAATTCTTGGCTTTTCGTATAAATTTTTTATGACGATATTCTCGCCCTGGCTTTGCACCTCGCCCCAGTATCTAGAGCCCACGTTTAGCTCTTTTGCGCTTTTTGTGTTTAAATTTCTATTTGCAAAATTTAAAATGTATCTGTTAAAACCGATCTTTTGGCTTACCAAGATACTAAGCGGAAGTGATGAATTTATCGCTACTAACGGTGAATTTGCATTTTTTACTATTTTTTGAATGCGAGAAATTTTCTCTATCATAAATTTGTTGCTAGTTTCACGATATGTCTTGCGATCTCGTCTTTTGCGGCAAGCGGTAGTAAAGTTTCATTATTTTTCGTGATGAAATTTATCTCATTTTGCTCGCTTGCAAAGCCATTTTTCTCACCCAATATATTTAGACAAACTGCGTCAAGCCCCTTTTGCTCTAGCATTGCTCTAGCGCTTTTAAGAGCACTTTCGTTTGAGATTTCAAGCTTAAAACCGATCTTTTTACAGCTAAACTCTTTTAAGCTTTGCAAAATATCGACATTTCTCTTTAGACTTAAGCTTAAAATTTCGCCAACGTCCTCTTTTTTTATCTTGCCATCAATTTTTGTCGGCATAAAATCACTTACTGCAGCACACATCACAAGTAAATTTGCACTCTCACACTCGCTCTTGCAAAGCTCTAAAAGCTCGCTACTTGAGCCAAATTTCAAAATCCCAAATGGCTCGTTTTTCGCTTCAAAGCTAGCAAGCAGCATAACATCAGCGCCAGCGTAGTAAAAAGCCCTCGCAAGCGCCATCGCCATCTTACCGCTTGAGAAATTTGTAATGGCTCTAACATCATCTATCTTTTCTGTCGTCGCGCCACCAGTGATTACTACTTTTTTGCCTACAAAAAGAGGCTTGCTAAGTCTTTTTATGACAGCTTCTACTATCATCTCAGGACTGGCAAGACCGCCCTTGCCAACGTCGCCACAAGCTAGAGTTTTTAAAACCGGCTCTACTACTAAAGCACCGTTTTTCTTTAAAATTTCAAGTGAGTTTTGCGTCGCGAAGTGCTCGATCATATTGTTATTTGCAGCTGGAGCGACAACTAGGGGCACGTGTGAGGCGGCGATTAGCGTTTGCATGAAGATATTGTCGCAGATACCAGCTGTTAGCTTATTTATCGTATTTACCGAGGCTGGAGCGATGAGAACTAGATCCATTTTAGAGTAGGCTATGTGATTTACGCCATCTTGCCAGTTTTGCGTTTGCGAGCTTAAAATTTTATGCTCGCTTAGCGCTTCAAAACTGCTTACACTACAAAAATCAAGTGCTCCGTCACTTAAAGCCACGTAAACATCAGCGCCTTTCTTTTTAAGCAGTGATAAAATTTCGAATGCCTTATAAAAGGCGATACTACCGCAAACGGATAGTAAAATTTTCTTATTTTTTAACATCGTCTTTGCCAAAGAATTTCTCAAAAAAGCCGCTTTTGTTCTCTTGTCGAGCTCTGCTAATCGCTAGCGCTCCACTCTCAACGTCTTTTGTGATGGTGCTTCCTGCTGCGATGATGACGTTATCAGCGATATTTACAGGGGCAACTAGCTGCGTATCTGAGCCAACAAAGACGTTTTTGCCGATTTTGATTTTGTATTTTGCTTTGCCATCGTAGTTGCATGTGATCGTGCCACATCCGATATTTGTGCCACTTTCTATCTCACAGTCGCCAAGATAGCTTAAGTGTCCAGCTTTTACGCCGTTAAGAACACCTTTTTTAACCTCGACGAAATTTCCTATATGCGTGTCAGAAATTTCAGAATTTGGTCTGATGTGAGCTAGCGGACCGATGTCTGAGTTTTTGATGACGCTGCTTTCTATCACCGATGAGCTTTTGATGATGCTCTCTGTGATGACGCACTCGCCAAGGATACTTACGTTTTCTTCTAGCACGCATTCGCCTTCGAATTTAGCTCTGCTATCTATAAAAATGCTCTCAGGCAAGCGCATCAAAACGCCAGCTTTCATCAAATTTTGCTTGATCTCATCTTGCATGATCTTTTCTGCAATGCTAAGCTGAAATTTATCATTTATGCCCATGAAATTTTGCTCATTAACATTTACTGCGACGCACTTTAAGCCCTTTTCATTTGCTATTTTTATGGCGTCCGTTAAATAGTACTCTTTTTGCGCGTTTTGGTTGCTTATGAGCGGTAAAATTTGCTCTATCGCCTCACGTTTAAAGCAGTAGCAGCCAGCATTTACGCTTTTTATGGCAAGCTGCGCTTCGCTCGCATCTTTTTGCTCGACGATGGCCTCAACTTTGCCGTTTTTTATGATGACTCTGCCGTATCCAAAAGGATTTGCCGCTTCAAATGAGCTCATAACCACGTCTGCTTCGGCATTTGCTAGGCGCATAAGATCGGTTGATTTTACAAGAGGCATATCGCCACAAGTTACAAGCACCTTTTCGCCGCTTAAATTTACGCTCTTTATCGCACCAGCAGTGCCTGGGAAATTTGTGTGATCTTGCTCAAAAATTTTAGTTTGAGGGAAAATTTCTTTTATTTTTTGACTAATTAACTCTTTTTCGTAATGAAGCACGACGCTAACGTCATTTGTGATCGCATAAGCTTGCTTTAATATGTGAATAATCATCGGCTCACCGCAAAGTTCAAATAGAACTTTTGGACGTTTTGATTTCATCCTGGTACCAAGACCAGCAGCTAGGATTATGATTGAAGTATTATTGTTCATTTTTAAGCCTTTTAACGTTAAAAATTTCGCAGATTGTAGCAAAAAATGGCAAACATTTTTTTTAATTTAACGATTTTTTCAACAAAAAGCTAATAGAATAGGCAATCTTAAGAATTTATAAATAAAGCGAGTTTAAATGGATTTAGGAACCGTCGTCGGCTGGGTTTTGACCCTAGTGCTTTTGTTTGGATCAATGGCGATAGGCGTTGGTATAGGACCATACATCGACGTGCCTTCGATAATGATCGTTTTTGGTGGTACTATCGGCGTTATGATGGTTGGCTTCAAGATGGAGACGCTTAAAGGTGTTGGTAAATTTTATGGAGTTGCTGTTAAGCCATCAGTCGTAGTAAATTTACCTGAGACTATAAAAAAAATAGTTGATTATTCAACTAAAGCTAGACGTGATGGTATCTTATCGCTTGAAAGCGAAGTAAATAATGAGACAAATCAGTTTTTAAAAAGAGGCCTCTCAATGGCGGTCGATGGCAATGAGCCAGATGCGATCAGAGCGCTTTTGGAGATCGATATCGATCAAACTAGTACAAGACATTCAAATAATATTAAAATTTTTGAGCAAGTTGGCGGTTTTGCGGGTGCGATGGGTATGATAGGTACGCTCATTGGTCTTGTTGCGATGCTTCTTAACATGTCAGATCCTAGTGCGATCGGCCCATCAATGGCGGTTGCCTTGCTTACGACACTTTATGGTGCGATGATAGGTAACATCATAGGTGCGCCTGTGGCAAACATCCTCTCTATTCGCGATGCTGATGAAGCACTTGAAAAACAAGTCGTGCTTGAGGGAATCATGTCGATACAAGCAGGTGATAATCCAAGAACGCTTGAAGCTAAACTCTTAGCATTTTTACCACCAAAAGATAGAAAAAGTCAGTTTGAATAATGGGTAAGTTAATAAAACCAGAAGAGTGTCCAAAATGTATGCCTGAGTGGCTAGCTGCTTTTGGTGACCTCATGTCACTTTTGCTTTGTTTTTTCGTTTTATTGCTTTCTATGGCGACAATGGATGCTAAAAAGATGGAGGCTGCTGTTGGCTCACTAGCTGGTGCTTTAAGTGTGCTTGAAGGTGGCGCTAGACCTGAAAATCAGATAGAAAAAGAGACAGATCCAGAAAATACTCGTGCAAAAAAGATAAGCAAGCAAAAGGGCTCACAAAGTGAGCTAAATATGAATGTTAAAAAGATAAATGAGCTGCTAGCTGCTAGCGGGGCACCTGAGATCACTATGGAAGAGAGCGAAGATGGCTTTATCGTAAGGCTTCCAGCGGCTATGCTTTTTGATAAAGATAGTGCTGAAATTTCTGGTGAAGATGCGAAGCTATTTTTAAAACGAATAGGCATGATTGTGGCGAAAATGCCCAATGATGTAAAAGCCGATATTATCGGCCATACAGATAATATAGAACCAAGTAAAGACTCAGCTTATAAAAATAACTGGCAGCTCTCAACTGCAAGGGCTTTAAGCGTGGTTGAAGAGCTAATCAACGATGGCGTACCACAAAATAGGATAATAGCTTCTGGCAAAGCTTCGTTTGATCCGATCGCTAGCAACAGCACAGAAGATGGTAGGGCTAAGAATAATAGAGTAGAAATTCACTTCATATCGCTTGAGCCAAAAAATAAAGAGGCTACTAAGAAAAGTATCCTTGATATGAGGAATTAGTCGTGAAAGCACTGCTTACTTTAGCGGTTTTACTTTGCACGGTTTTTGGGGCTGATCCTGCGCTACCAACTATAAATTTAAGTCTCAATTCTCCAACAAATGCCGAGCAGCTTGTGAATTCTTTAAATGTTTTACTAATTCTTACCGCACTTGCACTCGCTCCTTCGCTCATTTTTATGATGACAAGTTTTTTAAGGCTTGTTATCGTATTTTCATTTTTGCGCCAAGCGATGGGCACGCAACAAGTGCCTCCTTCAACAGTACTCATCTCGCTTGCGATGGTTCTTACATTTTTTATCATGGAGCCAGTTGGGCAAAAGAGCTATAATGATGGCATAAAGCCTTATATAGCTGAGCAGATAGGCTATGAGGAGATGCTTGATAAGAGCTTAAAGCCATTTAAAGAATTTATGGTAAAAAATACAAGAGAAAAAGACCTTGCGCTTTTCTTTAGGATTAGAAATTTACAAAATCCAGCAAATATTGAAGAGATACCGCTAAGTATCGCAATGTCAGCTTTTATGATAAGTGAGCTAAAGACATCTTTTGAGATAGCGTTTTTGCTCTATTTGCCATTTCTTGTCATCGACATGGTCGTAAGCTCAGTGCTAATGGCTATGGGTATGATGATGCTTCCTCCTGTCATGATCTCACTACCATTTAAACTGCTCATATTCGTGCTTGTTGATGGCTGGAATTTACTAATAGGAAATCTTGTAAAAAGCTTTCACTAATGAAAAATTTTTTATTCATTTTTTTGCCGGTATTTTTGCTTGGTTCAAATTTAAGTGTGATCGCAAACAAAGCAACGCAAAATGAAATTTCAAAGATCAAAGAGCTTGAGTCAAAAAGAGCAAATTTGAGCGATGAGGCTACTGTTAGCGCCTATTTACCAAGCCTTAGCCTTGAGGGCTCATACGGCAAAAATGCAAGCACTTTTCCAAGTGTAGTTGCTAAAGAGTCAGCCGGTGTGCTAGCTAGAATTGATTTTTTACTATATGATGGCGGGGCTAGAGAGGCTAGGCTAAAGATGAGCCAGCTTTTAAAAAACAAAGCCGTGATCGCTAGTGATGAAGCTAAAAACTACCTTGCATTTAAGGCTATAAATTTATATTTTAATGCAGCAGCACTTGAAAATATAATCACAGCCAAGCAAGCTCAAGCAAATTTTTTAAAAGGTGTTTTAGATAAGCTTGAAAAGGCAAATAAAGCAGGCCTTGCCGCAAAAGATGAGCTTGAAAATGTAAGAGCTAAATATTACTTAGCTAATAGCACGCAGCTTGAATACAAAAACAAAATGGAGCAAATCTTAAATGAGATAAATTTGCTAACTGGTGAGAAAATTTTGCCAGTAGCTGGAGCAAAGATGGCTGATATTAGCTCAAATTTAGCTTCAAAGAATGCCGAGCTTGATAGACTAAGCCAAGATATATTTTTAGGCGAGGCCAAGCTTAGCGAGACAAGAGCTGGCTTTTTGCCTCAAATTTTGCTTTATGACACATATGGATTTTATAAAAATAATTACGATATCGATCTAGGCAGATTTAGTTCTTACCGCTCATACGTGGATAAATACCTAAAAGAAGATACTCATGGCAATAAATTTGGTATCGCTTTTAAATGGAAAATTTTTGATTTTTTCGCCACTAGCAAGATGAGTCAGGCTCAAAAGATCGCACTTGATGAGGCAAGGCTAAATTTGGAGTATAAAAAGCGTAAAAACGAGACAAGGCTTAAAAATTTGCAAAGTGAAATCGTGGTGCTTACTTCAAAAATCGTTTCACTAAACGAATATGTAAGAGCAAGCGATTTGGCATTAAAAGCTAGCTATGAGAAGTATAACTCTGGACTTTTGGGATATAGCGACCTGCTTGAGGCACTCTCTCAAAAATTTGATGCCATTAGCCTTTTTGAGAGTGCAAAGGATGAGCTTGAGATCAAAAAAGCGGAGTTCTTTTTTGAAAATGGTGAGCCGATTTTAGAGAGGATTAGGGATTGAAAAAGCTGATAATTTTAATGATATTTTGCATCTTTTCATTTGCAGCAGAAGAAATTTTTGCTGATTTTGAAGTCTATGCTAAACAAAGCTCAAAGCTTGCATTTGAGAGCAGCGGCAAGGTGGATAAAATTTTTGTAGATGTCTCAAGCCACGTTAAAAAGGGCGACGCTTTAGCTAGTCTTGATCAAACAAGCCTTGAGATCGCTCTAAAAAAGGCAAAAAATGATCTTGAGCTGGCAAAAAATGCTAGTGAATTTGCAAAAAATACTTTAAACAAATTTACTCAAGTAAGGGACGTCACTTCAAAGCAAGAATTTGACGAGGTAAAGTATAAATTTGATGAAGCGGTACTTCGGGTTCAAAGTGCACAAATCGTTATTTTAAATGCGCAAGATCGCCTTAGAAAAGATGTTTTAAAAGCTCCATTTGATGGCGTTATCGCTAGTAAAAATATTGAGCTTGGAGAGGGTGTTTCGCCGCTTAGTCCAGCTTTTGTTTTAAATTCAAATGAGGCAAAAATTTTAATAGCAATCGACGAAAAATATGTAGATTTGGTAAAAGTTGGCGATACATTTAAATTTAAACTTGATGCAGCAAGCGATGAAAAAGAGGTAAAAATCGCGCTTATCTATCCAGAGATCAAGCGAGAGACTAGAAAATTTTACGCCGAGGCTTATGACAGCGGGCTAAAGCCTGGCATGTTTGGTCAAGGTAGAGTGCTAGTTAGTAAAAGAAAATGATAAAAACAGCCATCAACCGCCCTATAACTACATTAATGGTTTTTTTAAGCCTTGTTGTCTTTGGAATTTATTCTCTAAAGACGATGAATATAAATTTATATCCGCAAGTAAATATCCCAATCGTCAAGATTACGACTTACGCAAACGGCGATATGAACTATGTAAAAACTAAGATCACACAAAAGATCGAAGATGAAATTTCAAGCATTGAAGGTATCAAGAAAATTTACTCAACAAGCTTTGATAACCTAAGTGTGGTTAGCATCGAATTTGAACTAAATAAAGACTTAGAGAGTGCAACAAATGACGTCCGTGACAAGATGCAAAAGGCACGTCTAAATGCAAACTACGAGATAGAAAAGCTAAATGGCCTCTCATCTTCTGTCTTTAGCCTCTTTATCACAAGGCTTGATGGCAACGAAACCAAGCTCATGCAAGAGATCGATGACGTTGCAAAGCCATTTTTGGAGCGCATAAGCGGCGTTTCAAAGGTTAAGACTAATGGCTTTTTGGAACCAGCGGTTAAAATTTTACTTGATAGATTTAAGCTTGATAAAAACGCTCTTAGCGCAAATGAAGTGGCAAATTTGATAAAGGTTGAAAATTTAAAAGCACCACTGGGCAAGATAGAAAATGAAAAAATCCAAATGGCGATCAAGTCAAATTTCAGTGCTAAAAGCATAGATGAGATAAAAAATTTAACGATCAAACAAGGGGTCTTTTTAAAAGATATCGCAAGTGTTGATCTCGCTTACAAAGACGCAAACGAAGCAGCGATAATGGATAAAAAAAGTGGCGTCTTGCTGGGTCTTGAGCTAGCTCCAGACGCAAACGCTCTAACCGTGATCGCTCTAGCTAAGTCAAAGCTAGATCAGTTTAAAAGCTTGCTTGGCAATGAATACGACGTAAAAATAGCCTACGATAAGAGCGAAGTGATACAAAAGCACATTGATCAAACCGCCTTTGATATGATCCTTGGCGTCTTACTAACCATCGTGATCGTCTATCTGTTTTTAAGAAATTTCTCGATCACCATCATCTCAGTCGTAGCGATACCAACTAGCATCGTGGCGACATTTTTCATCATAAATGCCCTAGGATACGACATAAACCGCTTAAGCCTCATAGCGCTCACACTTGGCATCGGAATTTTCATCGACGATGCGATAGTTGTCACTGAAAATATCGCTAGCAAGCTAAAAGATGAGCCAAATGCCCTAAAGGCAAGCTTTGCAGGCATAAAAGAGATAGCGTTTAGCGTCTTTGCGATCTCGCTCGTGCTACTTTGCGTCTTCGTGCCTATCGCCTTTATGAGCGGCATCGTTGGCAAGTACTTTAACTCATTTGCGATGAGTGTGGCAGCTGGCATCGTCATCTCATTTTTTGTGAGCATATTTCTTGTGCCAACGCTTAGTGCTAGGTTTGTAAATGCCAAACAAAGTGGCTTTTTTCTAAAAAGCGAGCCATTTTTTGAGGCGCTTGAAAATGGCTACGAGAAAATTTTAGCTTTAGCGCTTAAATTTAAGCTCATATTTTTAGCCATAACGCTTGTGGTCGTTGTTTGCTCGTTTGGGCTGGCTAAATTTGTAGGCGGTGACTTCATGCCAAGCGAGGATAACTCGGAGTTTAACATCTACTTTAAGCTTGATCCTTCGCTTAGCCTGCAAGCTAGCAAAGAGAGGCTAAAAGATAAAATTTCACTCATAAACGCCGATCCTCAGGTCGCTTACGCCTACTTTATCCTTGGCTACACAGACGCCAAGCAGCCTTATCTTGTAAAAGCTTACGTTAGGCTAAAGGAGCTAAAAGATAGAGCTAATCACGAGCGGCAAAATGCCATCATGCAGAGGTTTCGCGACAAGCTAAAAAGTGATGATATGAGTGTCATTGTAGCTGACTTACCAGTGGTTGAAGGTGGCGATGTGCAGCCAGTTAAGCTTACTATCACATCTGAAAATGGCAAGGAGCTAGAGAAATTTGTGCCAAAGATCAGCAAGATGCTAAAAGAGATAAATGACGCAACGGACGTAAATTCGCCCGAAGAAGATCTGCTAAAGCGCGTGCAAATTTCTATAGATGAAGATAAGGCAAAAAGGCTAAATTTAGACAAAACCAGCGTTGCAAGCGCCGTTTATAGCGCATTTGGCCAAAACGAGGTCTCTATTTTTGAAAACGAAAATGGCAAAGAGTATGAGCTTTACATGCGCCTTGATGATAAATTTAGAAGCGATACAAATGATATCTTAAAGACCAAGATAAGAAGCAATGAGGGCTTTTTCGTGACACTGGGCGATGTGGCGACGATTAGTTTTGAGCAAAAGCCAGCTAGTATTTCAAGGTTTAATAGAGCCGATGAGATCAAATTTCTAGCAAATACCAAAAATAACGCTCCACTAAATAGCGTGGCAAATGAAATTTCAAAGAAGCTTGATGAAATTTTGCCAGCAAATTTCAAGTATAAATTTCTAGGATTTGTTGAGCTGATGGATGATACAAACGCTTCATTTATCTTTACGGTGAGCGCTAGTGCGGTGCTTATTTATATGGTGCTTGCTGCACTTTATGAGAGCTTTTTGCTGCCTTTTCTCATCATGCTTGCCATGCCGCTTGCCTTTTGTGGCGTGGTGATAGGGCTTTTTATAAGCGGCAATCCATTTAGTCTATTTGTCATGGTTGGCGTCATCTTGCTCTTTGGCATGGTCGGTAAAAACGCCATTTTGGTGGTTGATTTTGCAAACCACTTTGCAAATAGCGGTATGGAGGCAAACGAAGCTGTGAAAATGGCTGCTAAAAAGCGACTAAGAGCTGTTTTGATGACCACTTTTGCGATGATATTTGCTATGCTCCCTCTTGCACTTAGCAGGGGTGCTGGCTTTGAAGCCAACTCGCCTATGGCTATAAGCATCATCTTTGGGCTCATTAGCTCAACTTTGCTAAGCCTACTTGTCGTGCCTGTACTTTTTGCATGGGTTTATAATCTTGATAAATTTATAAGAAAATTTTATGAAAGGGAGAGAATTTGAAGAAAATTTTAACAGTTTTGCTCTTTGCTTTGCCTCTTTGGGCTGGAAATTTACTAGAGATCATCGCTCTGGCGCAAAGTGCAAGGCTTGAGAGTTTGAAAGAATTTAATAAAAATGAATATATAAATAAAAATAAGAGTAAAAAGCTAAATTTATCCCTTGATGGCAGATATACCTTTGTGCCTGATGAGATAAAGGGCGGATATATGACAAAGGCGGGATCGATCACGGCAAAGGTTGAGTATCTTATCTTTGACGGCGGTGCGAGCGAGGCTGCTGATAAAATTTTAGACCATAAGGGCGTGGAGAAAATCTACAAAGACGAAGAGCTGATGAACCTCACTGCTTTTCAGGTCGCAAAGGTCTATTTTAATGCCGTTGCCCTAAATTCACTTATAAATTTAGAGACAAAATTTGTGGATAGTTTTGCCAAGGCTGCGGCTGAAAATGAGTTTTGGTTTGAGTATGGCGAGATAAATAAAGCTGAGTTTGATGCGATAAATTTCACTCTTAATAAAAAAAGAGCTGAGCTTGACGAACTTGGTCTTAAGCTAGCAGAGCTAAACTCAAGGATAAATTTGCTCTCAAACGGCGAGATCGGCTTTAATACTGGCTCAAAGATAATGATGCCAGATTTTAGTAAAGATGATATAAGCGCAAAACTTGGGGCAATGGAGCAAGAAAAATTTATAAAAGAGCAGGAAAATGAGAAGCAAAAGAGCAAATTTGCTCCAAAAATTTACTTAAAAGATACGCAAAGTGTGAATAATAACAGCTTTAAAAAAGGTGAGAGAACGACTTCGCAGATGATAGGTGCTTACGCTGATGCGAACAAGCCTAGAGTGGAGTTTGAGTGGAAGCTACCTGATAGCTTAAGTCTTAGCAAGCAAAGTCAAGCTAAACGCATTGAAGAGCAAAAGGCGGCACTTGATCTAAGCGATGAAGAAAATAGGATAATCACTCGCCTAAAAGAGCTAGAAAGTACGATCAAAGGCTTAAATGCAAAGTTAAATTTGCAAGATTTGAAGCGAGATAAGCTTGATAGTGATTTTGTTGATTTGTTAAATGGCTATCTTGATGGCGAGATAAAATATGAAGAATTTTTGTTTGTGAGTGAGAAAAATTTTAGCGATAGGGCAAATTTTATACTTGATGGCGATTTACTTGAGCTAAATAAACTTGAGTATTTTTTTGAATGTGCAAGAAAAATAAATGAGGTGATAATTGAATAAACTGATCTTTGTAACCATTTTGTGGGCGTTTAGCTTTAGTTTGATAGGTGAGTTTTTAGCTGGCAAGGTTGATAGCTATTTGGCTGTTTTTATTCGGGTTGTGCTTGCGAGCTTAGTCTTTTTGCCATTTACAAAATTTCGTGGTATCAGTCCAAAGCTAGCATTTGGCATCATGGCGATCGGAGCGGTGCAAATAGGACTTATGTATCTATTTTATTACAATTCATTTTTGTATCTAAGTGTGCCAGAAGTAGCACTTTTTACCATTTTTACGCCGTTTTATGTGACGCTCATCTACGACGCATTTAGCTTTAAATTTAGACCACTTTATCTATTTAGCGTTGGCGTTGCGGTTTTTGGAGCTTTGGTTATAAAATATGGCGCTATAAACGATGGCGTATTAAAGG
This sequence comes from Campylobacter concisus, assembly GCF_015229955.1. NCBI lineage: Bacteria > Pseudomonadati > Campylobacterota > Epsilonproteobacteria > Campylobacterales > Campylobacteraceae > Campylobacter > Campylobacter concisus. The sequence continues at coordinate 68,151 of NZ_JAAKYZ010000006.1, read as the reverse complement.
GCTTTTTGCTAGTGCAAGCGGCAAATATCTGCTTTGGAGCAGGGCAGAGCGCATATAAGGTACTTTTAGAAAAATTTGACGTGGATCAAAAAAATGTCTTTGGCTACTTTCACTTTGGGGCATTTTTTGTAGCTGTCGTTGCGCTTCTTACTCTTGGCAATCCAGCCAAATTTTCACTTACTTCAACGCAAATTTTAGTGCTTCTCTGGCTTGGCGTGGTCGCTAGTGGGCTAGGGTATTTTATGTGGAACAAAGGCGCTTGCGAAGTTGATAGCGGCGTGCTTGCCATCATGAATAACGCTCTTATTCCAGCTGCTATCATCGTAAATTTAGTCTTTTGGCAAAAGGATACAGACTTAACTAGGCTAATTTTAGGCGCTGTTATAATGTATATATCTTTGATAATTCACAATAAGATAATGAAATTTTATGGTATGAAGATCGCTTAGGTGTAAATTTTATAGCTGGCAATAGCAAAACACAGAAGTCCAAATAGTGGCAAAATGTAGAATATGGATCTAAATTTTATAGCTAGAAGCGAAGCGATATTATAAAAGATAAAAATAATAGCTGGCACGAAAATTTTAGTCGAGCTTAGTCTAAAATTTAAAACATTATTTAGCAAGCCATCAAAAATGTCGCCATACGAAGCGATATGAAGTGCGGCACTTAATGGATAAAAAACGCTAAAGATGTAGTTGATAGCAAGGACGCTAAGCTGCTGTAAGCTAATGAGTGGAAAGAAATAAAGCACGCAAATTTCCATTGCAAAGCAAACATATAAATTTAAAAGAATAAGATGAATGAAAGGCGAAAATTTATCTTTTAGGTGTTTAAAGTATAAAAATATGTAAAAAACGCCCATGAGTGAAAAGTAAAAACCTACACTAAAAAGAAGCTGCGGAAAGAGCGATATGCTAACAAGTGCCACTATAAAAAGTGTTTTGAAGTTTAAAATTTTAACGCCTTTTAACGCGCAATAAAATCCTAAAATGCTCATTAAGAACGCTCGCAAAAAGCTTGGTATAAAGCCTATTATAAAAAAGTAAAATGACAAGACTATAAAAACGACAATGGCTAGATCAAAGTTGTAGTTTCTAAAAGGTAAAAATCTCGTATATAAAAATTTTAAAAGCGGCCTAAATACAAAAAATATAACTGCGCTTATAAAACCTAAATGATAGCCACTTATGGCTATAAGATGCGCTATACCAAGGTGCGAGACGTCATCTCTTAACTTTGCGTCAATACTTGTGCCTAAAAATAGAGCCGAGTAGAGCTGTGAAATTTTGCTATTTTCATGCTGGGCGTAGATGAGTGATTGTAATTTTTGGTTGATATTTGGTGTGACTTTTTGTGGTAGTTTTTCGCGTGAAAAGCTAGGCATGTAAAAGAAAGAAGCAAGATAGTCTTTAAAACTAACGTCTAAATTTATGACGCTTAGAAATATATTATCTCCAGCTTTAAAGTCATCTGTTTTAGCTCCAAGTGTATAAAATGTAAACTCATCAGTTTTAAGCTTTAAAATTTGCCTTTTCTTGCCGTCATCTCCAAGCTTTTCGTAGCTAGAAATCACGGTTGCTGTTAGCTCTTGTTCGCCTTTGTCCATAAAAATTTGATATTTATGATAGCTAATAGCTAAATTTATAGAAAAAATGCAAAGGCAAAACAGGCAAAATATAGTAAAAATTTCTCTATTTTTTAAAGCTTTAAAACGCATCAGCCTTCAAATGAAACATCAGATACTGGCATTGCAGACATATCTTCAAACCTTGAGTGTTGCTTTTGAAAGAGCACATCAACTGAGCCAGTTTCACCATTTCTGTTTTTGCCAACTATGATCTCAGCCTTTTCTTGAAGTTTATTAAAGACGTGATTGCTCTTGTACTCTTTGCCCTCGGCACTTGCGCGTTTTTCTTTCTCTTTTTCTTCTTGTTCTAGATAAAACTCATCTCTATAAACAAAAAGAATGATGTCAGCATCTTGCTCGATCGCGCCTGACTCTCTTAGATCGCTTAGCATAGGGCGTTTATTTGCGCGAGATTCAAGGCTTCTATTTAGCTGAGAAAGAGCGATGATTGGCATATCTAGCTCACGTGCCAAAAGCTTTAATCCACGAGAAATTTCAGCTATTTGGACGTGACGATCAGCGTAGTTATTTGTACTCATCATAAGACCGATGTAGTCGATCACGCAAAGTGAAATTTCAGGATGCATAGCCTTTAATTTTCGCATTTGCGTTCTTACTTGATGGATGTTTACATAGCCACTATCATGCACAAAAAGCTTGCTAGCCGCAAACTCCTCGCAAGCATCGCTAAATCTAGCCAACGCTTCATCATCCATCTTTGCAGTCATTATGTCTTGAAGCGGGATAGAGGTCTTGCTCGCTAGCATTCTCATCATTATTTGCTCAGCTGGCATTTCAAGCGAGAAGAAAACAACTCCGGCATTATTTTTTAAAACCTGACTCATAAAATTTAAACAAAGTGTCGTTTTTCCCATGCCTGGACGAGCTGCGACGATGATGAGGTCTCCATTTTTAAAGCCCTTTATCATCTCATTTAGCTTTTTAAATCCAGTATCAAGTCCAACGATATCTTTTTCACCAAGCAAGGCCTGAGCATTAATATGATCCATCATTTTCATGATGATCTCTTTGCCTTCTTTTATAACTCCAGTGCTTCCACCTTCTATCAAAGAGTAAAATTCCTGGCTAAGATCATCGACCATATCGCGGCTTGGCTTGTCTTCATTTACTTTGCTTGGTATATTGTGAGCGATCTTTACAAGACTTCTTTTTATAGATTTTTCTCTTAGTTCGTTTGCGTATTTTTGAATGTCTATTAGAGAGTTTGTGCCTAAAATATCTAGTATTAGCTCTTCGTCGTATTTTTCGCCAAGTCTATTTTTTAAAAATGGCATAGTTATGGGATCATCGCTATTTAGGCATGCCACCATTGCATCATATATTTGCGAATGCCCTTTTAGATAAAAATCCTTTGCCTTAATAATGTCAAAAATTTCACCTAAAATATCGTTGTTTTGCAAAATGGAGCTTAGTATAGCTCGCTCCATATCAATGTCGTAAAGGTTGGTAAATTCTATCTCGTTAACTCTTTGCTTTGCCACAACTTTTCCTTTAGTCTCTACTTTTTATCTCATCGTCGATCTCTTGTAAAAATCTATCTACAAGCTCGCTCTCAGGCAGCCTTGCGACCACTTCGCCGTGACGCATTATCATGCCATTGCCTTTTCCAAATGCTATGGCAACATCTGCGCCCTTTGCCTCGCCGATCGCATTTACCACGCAGCCCATGACTGAAACGTTTAGCGGCTCTTTTATACCTTTTGTTTTTTCTTCTACGAGCTTTACTGCTGCCATTAGATCAGCTTGCAAACGCCCACAAGTTGGGCATGAGATGATGTTTAACCCCTCTTTTTGACGGCCACTATCTTTTAAGATCGCCTTTGCGACCTTGATCTCCTCTTCTAACTCACCTGTTATGCTAACTCTCATCGTATCGCCGATGCCTTCAAGCAAAAGCCCACCAAGAGCGATCGCGGACTTGATAGTGGCGTGAAAAGTGGTACCAGCCTCAGTAACGCCAAGGTGAAATGGATAGTTTGTCTTTGGGCGAAGCGCTCTATAAGCTTGCATCGTGCGCTCGACGTCGCTTGATTTGAGCGAAATTTTAATGTCCGTAAAGTCAAAATCCTCAAGAAGCTTGATGTTATACATAGCACTCTCCACCATCGCCTCAACTGTGCGGCCGTAGCGATCCTCAAACTGCTTTTCAAGCGAGCCAGAATTTACACCTATTCGGATAGGTAAATTTCGCTGTTTGCAGGCATCAACGACCGCTTTTATATTTTTGGCTGAGCCGATGTTGCCAGGATTTATGCGAATAGCATCGACAAATTCGCTAACGATGAGTGCATAGGTGTGGTTAAAATGAATGTCTGCAACGACTGGAATAGGTGAGCCTGCAACTATCTGTTTTAGCGCGCTGGCGTCCTCTTTGTCAAAAACTGCGCAACGTACGATATCACAGCCGGCAAAATATAGCCTTTGTATCTGCTCAAGCGTGCCTTTTACGTCCTTTGTCTTTGAAAATGTCATTGATTGCACGGATATTGGCGCGTCGCCACCTATTAAAACATCGCGAATTTTTATTTGTTTTGTTGGGTATCGTTGCAAAATTTTGCCTTTAAATTTTTATTGGGGATTATAAAGAAAAATGGCTTTTAAAAGGCTTGAAAATTTATTTTTAATAGTTTATAAAAATTAGTATTTTTATTGGATGTAGTTTCTAAAATTTTACTTACTCTTTATAGCCAACTTATCAAATTTCATAATGCTTTCATAAGCCTTAGGTTTATCTATAAAATTTGCCATATCTTTGTTGGATAGTTTTTAGACTAGCATTTTTAACTAAAATTTACCGGGTCTATATCAATATCGCTAAGTTCGCTTTTGCAGAGGTTTGCAGCTTTTAAAAGAGGTATATGAGAGTTTGAGCGGAGTAAAATTTCATATCTAAATTTGCTTCCAAGATACTCTATCTGGCACTTTCCGTATCCTATGATCTCAAGTTCATCGCTTCTTAAAGGTTCTATTCTTTGCACAAATTCATTCATCGTATTTTTTACTATGTGTTCATCTTTATGTGAGATGATAATGCGAAGAAGCCTGGTAAATGGCGGATAAAGCCCCTCTCGGTAGCCAATCTCATCTTTTAAAAATGCGTCATAATCACTGATGTAGCTCTCAAAAAATTCTCTTTGTTTGCTTTGAATGATAACTCTGCCAAACCCGTTTCTACCAGCTCTTCCAGCTACTTGCATGGCAAGAGCGAGCGTTCGCTCCCTGGCTTTATAATCAGGAAAATTTAAAAGCTCGTCAAATCCCATGATGACAGCAAGCTCTACGTTGTGATAATCATGCCCTTTGCTTAGCATTTGTGTACCAAGCAAGATATCTATCTTGCCGTCGTTAAATTCCTTCAAAGCCTTTACGAGCTTGTTTTGCGTCGTTATTTCATCTCTATCAAATTTAGCGATTCTAGCATTCGCAAACTCAGCTTGCAGCCGCTCAAGTAGCTCGCTAGTGCCAATTTTTTTGGCCTCTATCATCTCGCTACCGCACTGGTGACAAATTTTTGGCACGGCCATTTTATGCTCGCAGTATTGACACTTTAGCACGTTTTGTTTTTTGTAGTAGCTCATACCGATGCTACAAAATGGACACTTTAGCGTTTCACCGCAGTTTTTGCAGACTAGATATTTAAAATTTGCCCTTGTTGGCAGGCAGATGACAGCTTGCTTTTTATTCGCGAGTGTCTTTGAAATTTCATCTTTTAAAATTTCACTAATTCCAGTCTCACTCTCATCGAAAATGTAATTTTTTTGCGAATCAAAATATGTCCCTTTTAAGCGAAAATGCTCCTGCTTGTAAAAGCTAGTAAGGCTTGGCGTGGCACTTCCAAGCACCACTTGTAGGTCAAATTTGCTAGTTAGAAAGAGGGCAAGATCTCTTGCGTTGTAGTGTGGCTTTGAGCCTGTATTTTTGTAGCTATCGTCATGTTCTTCGTCGATGATGATAAGTTTTAGTTTTTCAAGTGGTAAAAATAAAGCCGACCTCGCACCTGCAACTAGCCTAACTTTGCCACTTTTTATATCTTTTAAAATTTGCTCTTTTTTCTTTAGCGTGATCTTTGAGTGCCAGACTGCTACTGCCTCGCCAAAGAAGCCCTCAAGGCGTTTTTGCATTTGTGGCGTGAGTGAAATTTCAGGCATTAAAAATAGTGCTTGGCTGCCTGCGTTTAAAATTTCTCTGATCTTTGCTATATAAATCTCGCTTTTTCCGCTTCCAGTGTCGCCAAAGATGAGTGAAATTTTACGTTTATTTATAAAATCCAAAGCCTCTTGCTGTTTTTCGCTTAGTTTTGGTGCTACATTAAAATTTTGATTTTCATAAATTTGATCTGTGGCAATAGTGTCATTTGGTTCAAATAAATTTAGGCTGACGCCAAGCTCGCATGTGTAATATTTTGAGATAAATATTGCCAATTCGCTTTGCATTGAAGTTAGATTAATCGGTAGAATTTCTAAAATTTTGCTTGTTTTAAACTCTGGTTTGCCAGTCTCTTTTACGATAAAAGCAGTAAGAATTTTTCCTCTTAAAGAAGCCTTTACGCCTTGAAATTTTTCTAGTTTTTGATCGCTTTCATAAGTGAGTGGGGCTAAATTTAGCCCATAAAATACGAGTATGTAATAATGCATTACTGAAGTGATTTGCAAATTTCATTTTCATCACTGCAACCAAAATCACCAGTATTTTTGTCGTATTTGAAATTTGCTACTTTGCCATCTAGTCTAAATGTATATTTGTCATCGCCTATTCTGTGCCAGCCATTTTTGCTACCGCTATCTTTTATCGGTATATTTATAACATTTTTAAAAAGTTTGCTTGGATCGCCATCGTCTAGTTTTTGTGGAAATTCTGGCTTTGCTTGCAAGATATTATCATTGTATTTTAGTGAAATTCCACTTCTTATAGCAGCAAGTTGAGTTTTGGCATTTGAGATAGTAGCGTCACTTCTAGAAAAAAATAGCCTAGGTATAGCGACTGTGCTTAAAATACCTAGTATAACTACTATAAATATCAGCTCAAGCAAGGTGTAAGCTCGTCTTTTCATCTCTCTTCTCGCTTTAATATCTCATCAACGTTGCTAGTTAAATTTTTTACTGCCTTTATCACAGCATAATTTTCATAACATTTTTCTATAAAGGCATTTAAAAGCTCTTTTGGCTCGATAAATTGGCGTCCGCCCATTAAATTTTGCCAGTCATCTTCAAAGAATTTAGCAAAATCATCATCAAGCGTGATCGTGTAGTCGCGAGATGATATAGTGAGCGTGATTTTTTTCATATTTTAGCCAAGCTTATCTGCCAAGGACAGCTTCGATTTTTCTCATTACATCATCAGCTTCGGTATTTTTCTTGTCAAGATCCTCTTCTAAACGCATGATTTGATTACTTTTTGCCTCATTTTGTGCTTTTAAAGTTACGATCTCATTACGTAACTCTTCGTTCGTTTTGCAAAGCTCGTCATATTTTGTGATCAGGTCATTTACTTTATCGCTTAGTGTGGTTAAGATCGCATTATCTTCAAACATAAAAGTTCCTTTAAAATAATAATTAGGCTCGTATTCTAACACGCAGACGCTAAATTCTTATTAAAATTCTCATTTGACAAAGCACTATCTTTGCTATAAAATTCGCCCAAATTTAAAGGCAATCAATGAGTAAATTTGAAATTTCATCTAAATTTAGCCCAAGCAGTGACCAAGCAAGAGCGATAAAAGAGATAGTAAAAAGCATAAAATCAGGCAATAAATACCAAACTCTTCTAGGTGTGACAGGGTCCGGCAAAACTTTCACCATGGCAAACGTAATACGTGAGCTAAACATGCCAACTCTTATCATGACGCATAACAAATCCTTAGCTGCGCAGCTTTATAGCGAATTTAAGGGCTTTTTTCCAAAAAACCATGTCGAGTACTTCATAAGCTATTACGACTACTACCAGCCAGAAGCCTATATCCCAAGAAGTGACCTATATATAGAAAAGGATAGTTCGGTAAATGAGGAGCTTGAGCGCCTGCGCCTCTCTGCGACGGCTAGCTTGCTAAGCTTTGATGATGTGATCTGCGTGGCCTCAGTCTCTGCAAACTACGGCCTTGGTAATCCAAGCGAGTATAAGGGGATGGTGGCATATCTTAGCGTGGGCGAGAAGATAAGCCAAAGAAAGCTTTTAGAACAGCTTGTGGATATGGGCTACAAGCGCAATGACAACTACTTTGACAGGGGCGACTTTCGTGTAAATGGCGATGTGGTTGATATTTACCCAGCTTATTACAACGACGAAGCCCTAAGGGTTGAGTTTTTTGGCGATGAGATCGATGCAATGTATCATTTTGATGTGCTTGATAATAAACGGATCAAAGACATTTCTAAATTTACGCTTTACGCCACCAGTCAGTTTATCGTGGGCGCTGATAGGCTAAAGATCGCGATGAAAGAGATCGAAGAGGAGCTTGATATTCGTTTGAAAGAGTTTAACGAGCAGGGCAAGCTAGTCGAGGCGCAGAGACTAAAGCAAAGGGTGGAGTTTGACCTTGAGATGATGGCAAGCACTGGCATGTGCAAAGGCATCGAAAACTACGCACGCCACCTAACTGGTCAAAAGCCCGGAGAGACGCCGTACTCGATGTTTGACTACTTTGAGATAAGCGGCAAGGACTATCTAGTCATTGTCGATGAAAGTCACGTGAGTTTACCGCAGTTTAGGGGCATGTATGCGGGCGATAGAAGCCGTAAAGAGGTGCTTGTGGAGTATGGATTTCGCTTGCCATCGGCTCTTGATAACAGGCCGCTTAAATTTGACGAGTTTATAAGCAAAAAGGCGAAATTTCTCTTTGTCTCAGCCACGCCAAACGAATACGAGCTTGGCATCAGCCAGGGGCATGTTTATGAGCAAATTTTGCGACCTACGGGACTACTTGACCCGATCATCGAGATAAAAGATAGCGACAATCAAGTCGAGGTGCTATTTGACGAGGCAAAGGCAGTCATCGCAAGAGGTGAGCGCGTGCTAGTTACGGTGCTAACTAAAAAGATGGCCGAGGAGCTAAGCCGCTACTACATCGAGCTTGGCGTCAAGGTCAAGTATATGCACTCAGACATCGACGCAATCGAGCGAAATGAGATCATTAGAGGGCTTAGAAGTGGCGAATTTGACATGCTAATAGGCATAAATTTGCTCCGTGAGGGGCTAGACCTGCCAGAAGTGAGCCTAATAGCGATCATGGACGCCGATAAAGAGGGCTTTTTGCGCTCGACCACGAGCCTTATACAGACGATGGGGCGTGCGGCTAGAAATGTAAATGGCAAGGTGCTAATGTTTGCCAAAAAGATCACGCACTCGATGAAAGAGGCGATCGATACGACGACAGCTAGGCGTAAATTTCAAGATGAGTACAACAAAGCTCACGGCATGACGCCGCACTCTGCAAGTAGAAATATCGAAGAGAGCCTGCATGTCGAAGATGATGGTGAAATTTATAAACGTGGTAAAAATTTAGAGAAGATGCCAGCTAGCGAGCGAGCTGCGATAGTAAAAGAGCTAAGAAAGCAGATGCTTGAAGCGGCGGCGCAGCTGGAGTTTGAGAAGGCGGCGGCATTGCGCGACGAGATCGCCAAAATCCGCAAGCTTTAAATTTGACGGCTTGTCTTTTTCCGCCATACTTCGTTACCGGCTCAGTCGGCTTCGGTCGCGGACGGCTAGTCCGCTCCCTCGCCTCGCTCGCCGCTGCCTCGTCTGACGAAAAATACTTCGCCTTATCGTTTTACGCTCAAATTTGAAGTTAAATTTGTAAATTTCGGTTTCAAATTTTACTCACCGAGACCCATATCTTAAAAATGCCAAATTTTAAAAATGGCACAAAAATTTATTTAGCCAATTTTTACTAAAATATGACGTATTTGTAAAAAAGCAAAATTTTAATCAAAAAAGTAGTCCATAAATGACAAAAGAAGAGATAAAAATTGTAAAACGTGGTTTTGTTTCTGTCTTTGATATAAAAGGCGGCTTAATAAAAACGTTAGCAGAGTGTGCGCTTGACGGCAAGTACTATGGCTCTGCAGTCAGAATCACAACAAGAAATTTATATCAAAATCTAAACAAAAAAACAAATTTTGTAGACGATATAGAAACGGAAATTATTTTTAGGATACTTTGCTCAAGCGACAAAGATGCAGGTATCCTAGCGGCGCATGTCAGAGAGATGTTTTCGAATAGTAAAATTTTGCGCCTAAGTTGTGATTTTATAGATAATGAAATAGTTAATATCAAAGAAAGCTACGATGAAATTTTAGCCCAGTAATCTCACCCGCCCTCTTCGATATTATCCTGCAAAAAGACTCGCATACTCGAAACTCAAGCGCGCAAGACGGCCAAAGCCGTGCCTATAGATGCAGCCCGTGTCGATATTTGCACCAAATTCCGTGATATCTGGGCTCGCGATCGGCGTATGGCCGTAGACGTTAAAGACGCCATCGTTTTGGCTAAAATCGCCCCTACCCGCAAAGTACGTGCCGCCTAAACTCCGCCGCACTATCGCCGTCCGAGCTGCGCAGCGGCCACATCCGCCCGGCCGCCGAGTGTGATACGACGAGCCGCCTGCCCTGCGCGTTTTTAAACTCATGAAATTCCAAATAAAGCGGCAAATTTGACAAAAACTCTATGTGCGCGAGTTTCTGGACGCGGTCGGCTTTGGCGTAGGATGCGAAAGTCTGCGCACCGCCGTTTAGGAAAAACCAGCGCGGATCATTAGGCATTTCGCCGCACAAAAATGCATCCTTGTGTTGCAAAAGGTGGTATTCGTGATTGCCCATCACGGCCGCGTAACCGCGCTACATCGCTAACTGCATGACCTCAAAACTCCCCTCGCTGCGGTCTATCAGATCGCCCACGAAGCAAATTTTAGAATCAGCGCCGCGCGGCAAGCGATCTATCATGGTGCAAAGAGTTTTATAACAGCCGTGAACGTCGCCGATAAGGTAAATTTGGTCGTTCATTTTGCTAAAATTTATACATTACCAACGATAGTTTTTATCAAAAAGACTATCTAGATTTTGCTTTAATTCATATGCTCTATTCAAGTGTTTTTCTATATCGTTTTTATTCTCGCCGACAGCATTTATTCCCACAAAGTCAATCGATATACTCACGCCGTTATCGCTAATATTTGAAACTCGCATAACATAAAGATAGATATCGAATTTGCTCCCGTTTTTAAAAACCTCAAGCTGCTTGTTGTATATTGTTATAGCCTGCTTTATTATCATCTTTGTCTTATATTCTTGTTCAGTATTATAACCAGATACGGTTGGAACTAAATTTTCGATATTTTTCTCGTAGGACGCAAAATCAGCTGTTTTAATCACATTTTTACTCTTATAAGTTTCAAGGGCAGATTTCAAAAACTCTATATTTAAATTTACCATCGAATAAGAATCAGCTTTAATCCAGTCCAATCTATATTTTTCATTTCCAGAACTTCGTATATTTCTCCAAAATTTATCGTAGTTTTCTTTATTAAAATCAATCCAGCCGCCCGACATATCTATGGCTACCCTCTTTGCTATATGAAAATTCATATTACTTGAGGCTCCATCGCCCTTTGACGCTATGCCGCACCCGCAAAATAGTAGCGCAATCATAAAAATAATCAGCTTTTTCATCGCTTCTCCTATAAACATAATTTTGCAAAATTTTACTACCGCAAGCATTAAATTATACTTGCGTAGCGCAAGCTAAATTTCGCATCAAATTTGAGCGCTATCACTCGCCAAGTACTAGCATCGCGCCAAGGGCACTTTGGTTTATGTCGCTACAAAAGTGCCCAAGCCCCATTAGATACTTTAAATTTTCTGCCTTTTTCATCTAAAATAGCCCTTTTAAAAGCCCCTTTAAATTTTGCTTTTCGCCGTTTGCGCCTTCATCATCTTTGCCGCCTAGTTTTTTGTCCAAAAATCTACCTATCTCTTTTTTGACCTTATTTTCAAGATATTGCGACCTGACGTCGTATTTTAGCTTGTCTGTCGTACCTGAGATTTGCACGTTTAGATCGGTCTTTTCTAGCCTGCAAACAAGCGGCGCGTTAAGCATTTTTGTCGCGATATTATAAGTGCCATTTGCAACCTTTATATCGCTCTTTGGTGAGCTTAAATTTACGTTAAAAACGACGTTATCGCCCTTTATATCGCCGTAAATTTTGCCGTCTTTGTAAATTTCTTTTGTGATGTCCTTGCCGGTGAAGATTTTTATATTGTTTGTGAGATTTGTGCTGGCTAGGTGACCCTCTTTTAGCAAGATGTCAAATTTACCGAGCTTTTGTTTTGTTTCGTAGTTAAATTTAGCATCGCCGTTGCCGTCATATAGATGATCCAGCCCCAAAGTCTGTGTTAGTCCTTTGACTTCGAAGTTTTTTAGCACCGCACCAAGCGCGCCACCTTTGTAGTTCGCCTCTAGTTTGCCCTTAAATAGATCATCTGAAGTGGCTTTTACGCTTAGATCATCCACTTTACCATTTGCTGTTACGAGGGCTGCAAATTTACCGTGAAGCTCGCGACCAGCTAAAAATGCAAGCTTATTTAGCTCTGAAACTACCGCTTGAAGCTTTAAGCTAAGCGTGCTTTTGCCCACGTCAAAACTGCCATCTATGCCCTTTATATCAGCTAGCGAGCTAAGAAAGTCGCCGCTAAATTTTGCTATGTCGCCTTTATAGTCTAGACTCAAATTTGAGCTAAATTTCTCATTTTCTGGGAATTTTTTATCAAGCATTTTGCTAAGTGTTGCGGCGTTAAATTTGCCATCATTCAAAGCGATCGTTGCGGTGACGCTTGGGTTTTTACTAAAGATATTTTGCCCCTTTGCTTGGACATTTGTCTTAGCGTTTGCCAGCCTATCGTTGCCGCTAAGCGCCAAGATCTCTCCTAGCTGCGCATCTTTTAGGCTAAGATCAATATTTTCATTTTTTATGGTGGCGTTTAGCTTACCAGCAAAGGCATCGCCGCCTAAATTTAGCTCATCTATCTTGCTTGCTTTAACCTTCACATCGCCCGCAAGCGCCATCGTTGAGCCCACCTCAAAGCCACTAACTGCTTTAAATTTCTCAGGGTCGCTAATGAGCAGAGCAAATTTGCTAAAAATTTGGCTGTTTTTTATGTCAAAAACGCCCTTTACATCCTTTAGCTCGCCAAGGTCGCTAAGCATGTTTGCGTCAAAATTTACAAGCTCACCTTTTGCTGTGGCGCCACCTTTTAGCTCAAATTTCGCCGCGTTTTTAAGCTTTGCAAGACCATTATCTATAAGGCCATTTTTTATCTCAAATTTAGCCTCGCCTGCAAGCTTTTTTAGCTCATTAAAGCCGCTAAAATTTGCGTTTAAATTTATCTGCCCGTCTGCGTAGCTAGGCTGCAAAGCAAGCGCTAGAAGCTCTTTTAGCTTGATGTTAGTTGCATTTAGGGCTAAGTTTTTGCTATCAAAATTTGCATTTATCTTGCCGCCAAGGCCGTTTATCTCAGCTTTTAGGTTTTGAAGGGCATTTTCTTGCATTGTAATTTCGCCGTTTGCATCCACAGCGCCGCTTAGTTGCTCGCCTAAGAGCTTGCCAAAAAGGGCAAGATCAGGCACGTTTAGGGAAAAGTCGCTCTTTAAATTTTTGCTACTTAGATCATAAGTCGTCTCGTTTGTTTTTAAAGTGGCTTCAGGTGCGATGATAATGGTTTTTGCGCTCACTTTTTCATTTGCAAATTTAGCATTTACGCCACCTTTAAAGTTTATATCTTTTGCTAAATTTAGCCCAAATTCATTTTTAAGAATTTCTTTGTTTATCACTGCATCGCTTGCTAAAATTTGAGCGTTTATGATGGGCTCATTTTTCTCATCAACTCCTTGCATGTTGCTCGTTAGATCAAGCTTGCCGCTAGCTAAATTTGGCTTTTTAGCAAGAGCTGATATCTCAGAAATTTCTATATTTTTAGCGTCAAGGTTTATGGCTTTTGGCAGGTAGTCTTTTAAATTTACGTTTAAATTTATATTTGAGCCAAGCGCAGTGCCAGTGGCCGTTAGCTTGATGTCACTAAATTTACCAGCCACATTTGCTTTAAGAGCGACGTCTTTTTTTAGTCCAAGCTCGCTAGCCTTTGCCTTGTCAGTGTTTATATCTATGTTTAAGCTCATACTTTGAGCAAGCAGTGAAAGCTCGCCATTAGCTTTTAAATTTATGGCGTTCATCACGGTCGCTTCTAAATTTAGCGTGTTAAGTCCAAGGCTAAAATCTTTAAATTTCACATCGATACCACGAGCAAGTGCCTCTTTTTCTATTTTGTTGGCTATAAATTTATTACCAAAAGAGCTAAAGATAAAGCCAAAAATGCAAAGGATTATCAGTGCCAAAGCCGCTACTATATAGGCTATTTTTTTCATAAATTTCCTTTATATTAGTTTTACATATCATAAAACTTTAGTGTAAGTGACTAAAGTTTTAATAAAATTTAACTATAAATTATTGACTTTTTTAGAAAAAAGTGCTAGGATTTCATCACTCAAAAATAAAGAGTGCTAAAAAAGACAATTAAACCAAAAGGATGAACAATGAACTTTCAACCATTAGGCAAGCGTGTTCTAGTCGAACGCGTAGAGGAGACAAAGACCACAGCTTCGGGCATTATTATACCTGATAACGCAAAAGAAAAACCTTTAAGCGGCGAGGTAAAAGCAGTCGGGGCTGAAGTAGAGGGCATAAAAGTTGGTGATAAAGTTGTATTTGCAAAATACGGTGGCACTGAGATAAATTTAGATGATAAAACATATCTTGTTTTAAACATCGACGATGTTTTAGGCGTTTTAAAATAAGGCTGCAGATGGCTGCAATTATGTATGTTGATTTTCCGCAAGAAGGTCTTTTTGGAGACGAGATGTCAAAAGCTTTTGAGGATTTGGCTAAAAGCATCAACCAAGAACCCGGTATGATATGGAAAATTTGGACTGAGAACAAACAAACAAAAGAAGCCGGCGGAATTTATCTTTTTGACAATAAGGAGAATGCGGAAAAATATCTGAAAATGCATAGTGAAAGACTAGCTAAAAACGGCTATTCAAATATTCGCGGCAAAATTTTTGATATTAATATGCCTTTGTCAATGATAAATAAGGCTGATTTTTTAAAATAAATTAAAACCGAAAGGAAAAACAATGGCAAAAGAAATTTTTTACTCTGATGATGCAAGAAACCGCCTATACGAGGGCGTAAAAAAACTAAATGATGCTGTGAAAGTGACAATGGGACCAAGAGGCAGAAATGTTCTTATCCAAAAGAGCTTTGGCGCTCCAAACATCACAAAAGACGGCGTTAGTGTGGCTAAAGAAGTTGAGCTAAAAGATACTATCGAAAACATGGGTGCAAGCCTAGTTAGAGAAGTGGCAAGCAAGACAAATGACCAAGCGGGCGACGGCACTACAACAGCGACTGTGCTAGCTCACGCGATATTTAAAGAGGGTCTTAGAAACGTAACTGCTGGCGCAAATCCTATCGAAGTAAAACGCGGCATGGATAAAGAAGTAGCAGCTCTTATAGATGCACTAAAAAACATCTCTAAAAAAGTTTCTGGCTCAAAAGAGATCGCTCAGATCGCTACTATCTCAGCTAACTCAGACGAGAGCATCGGCAAGCTTATCGCTGATGCGATGGAAAAAGTCGGCAAAGATGGTGTCATAACAGTAGAAGAGGCAAAGTCTATCCAAGACGAGCTAAGCGTTGTTGAGGGTATGCAGTTTGACCGCGGATATCTAAGCCCATACTTCATCACAAATCCTGAAAAGATGCAAGTTGAGCTAAGCAATCCATTTATATTGCTATTTGACAAGAAGATCACAAATTTAAAAGACCTGCTTCCAGTGCTTGAGCAAGTACAAAAGAGTGGCAAACCACTTCTAATCATCGCTGAAGATATCGAGGGGGAGGCGCTTGCAACGCTTGTTGTAAATAAACTTCGCGGCGTGCTAAACATCTCAGCTGTAAAAGCTCCTGGCTTTGGCGATAGAAGAAAAGCGATGCTTGAAGATATCGCTATCTTAACAGGTGGTGAAGTCATTAGTGAAGAGCTAGGCAGAACACTTGAAAGCGCCACTATAAACGATCTTGGACAAGCTTCAAGTGTAGTTATCGACAAAGACAACACAACTATCGTAAATGGCGCAGGTGAGAAGTCAGCGATCGACGCTAGAATCACTCAGATAAAAGCTCAAATCGCAGAAACAACAAGCGACTACGACAAAGAAAAACTACAAGAGCGCCTTGCAAAACTAAGTGGCGGCGTGGCAGTTATTAAAGTAGGTGCTGCGACTGAAACTGAGATGAAAGAGAAAAAAGACCGCGTTGATGATGCTCTAAGCGCTACTCGTGCAGCTGTTGAAGAGGGTATCGTAGTAGGCGGCGGTTCAGCTCTTATCCTTGCTTCAAAGAGTGTAAATCTAAATTTACAAGGTGATGAGGCAATCGGCGCTGAGATCGTTAGAAGAGCGCTTCGTGCTCCACTTCGCCAAATCGCTGAGAATGCCGGCTTTGACGCAGGTGTTGTCGCAAACGCAGTTGAGACAAGCAAAGATGCAAATTTTGGCTTTAATGCTGCAACTGGCGAATATGTAAATATGTTTGAAGCCGGTATCATCGATCCAGTTAAAGTTGAGAGAGTCGCGCTACAAAACGCTGTTAGCGTGGCTAGCTTACTACTAACGACTGAGGCAACTATCAGCGAGATAAAAGAAGAAAAAGCAATGCCTGCAATGCCTGACATGGGCGGAATGGGTGGTATGGGCGGCATGATGTAGCAGCCCTTTTTCGAGCTAGAGCTTTCTAGCTCGAATTTATACTTAAACTTTAGACTCACTAAATTTATAAAATTATTTACTCCTTTTTAAATTTATTCTTGTATCATTTTGCTTTCTTTTAGGGAGAATTTACAATGAAATATGATGAAATTTTTAGAGAATACGACATCCGTGGCATTTTTGAAAAAGACTTGACAGAAGATAGCGTCAAGGCTATAGGGCTTGCTTTGGGTAAGAAATTTAACGAATTTGGCGTAAAAACTTTAAGTGTTGGTTTTGACGCAAGAATAAGCGCTAGTACGCTTTTTAGGTATCTGCTAAGCGGCCTAAATAAGGCTGGTGGCTTTAAAATTTATAGCATCGGCTTACTTCCAACTCCTGTTGGCTACTTTAGCGTTTATGCTGATTATTTCGACGCAAATATCATGATCACGGGCTCTCACAACCCAAAAGAGTACAACGGCTTTAAGATCACTATCAAAAAAGATAGTTTCTTTGGCAAAGATTTGCAAATTTTAAAAGATAAGGTGAACGAGATAATCGCTTCTGGTGAGCAAATAGCAGACGATGAGAGCTGCGAGAAATTTAATATCTTAGAAAAATATGTCGAGTTTTTTGTAAAAGAATTTAGTGAGCTTAAAAATTTCAAAAAGCCTTTTGTTATCGACTGTGCAAATGGCGCTGTTGGCGTGAGTTTGGTGCCTATCGTCAAGGCACTTGGACTAAATGCAAAAATTTTATATGAATATCCAGACGGAAATTTCCCAAATCACCATCCAGATCCAAGCGAAAAAGAGAATTTAAAAGAGCTATTTTCTCTTATAGAAAAGAAAGAATTTGACCTTGGATTTGGCTTTGACGGAGACGGCGACAGGATCGCGGTTATAACGCCAAAAAGAGATATAAAAGGCGATGAACTAGCATATCTTTATGCTCTAAATATGAAACATCCAAAGGTGCTTGGCGAGGTTAAATGCTCACAAAATATGTACGATGAGATCGCTAAGATCGGCGAAGTTTTTATGGGAAAAACAGGACACAGCAACATCAAAAAGATGATGAAAGAGCTAAACGTAGATCTTGCAGCTGAAGTGAGCGGTCATATCTTCTTTAAAGAGCGATACTTTGGCTTTGATGATGCGCTTTATGCGATGATGAGAGTGCTCGAACTAGTTCATAAGGGCTTTGACCTTGACGGCGAGCTTGATAAGATGCCACTTGTCTTTAGCACCGATGAGATCAAGGTAAAGACGACTGACGAGGCTAAATTTAAGATAGTTGCCAAGTTAAAAGAGTGCGTGAAAAACGAGAGTTGCGACCTGCCAAAGATAAAAAATATCATTGATATTGATGGTATTAGAATTCAGTTTGAAAATGGCTGGGCGCTGGTGCGTGCATCAAATACAACGCCAGTTATCGTCACTAGATTTGAGGCAAAGAGCAAGGAATTTCTAGAAGATATCGAGCAAAAAGTGACAAATTTGTTAAAGAGCTTAATGTAGCTTACAATGAGCATTTTGGGCTAAATTTACTCCAAAATGCTCTTTAAAATTTTTGTTTAAACATTTAAAAACTAAGTTGTATCTTTCTCGCCTAGCTTTCGTGGATTTTTTGGAAACTTTGCATACATATCATCCATCTAGAATTTAAATTTATAAAATAACAATTTAAATTTATAAAATAACATGCGGCTTAACTTTTTTGAACCTTCATGTGGATAATGTAATTTAAATCCACAAGTAGCCTATCTAATGTCGGCATTCTTTTTAAAATAGCTCATTATTGCAAGGGTTCATCTACTAGCTTACTGCTCAGTCAGATATGCAAGTTTATATATTTTATGACAATATCACCTACTGAAAAAGCCTACGAACATATTTGTTAAATTTAAAAAAAGAGAGATGGCGTAAAGATTTACGCCATTAAATTTTTAGAGTTTGCCACCTTCAACGACAAGTGATTCGGGATTGACACTGTCGCCGTAGATCGGTTTTAGTGTAGCATCATAGTCTTTGTGGAAGAAATTTTCTTTTCCAAGCTCAATGATTTCATTGTTTAGCCAGTCAAGTAAAACTTTGTTACCTTTTTTAACAGCTGGTGCTATCACGTCCACATCACCAAGTGCTTCAACGCCTACAACAAAACCAGGAGTCTCTTTCGCCCAGGCAAAAAGTAGGGCGTTATCATGCGCTAGAGCAGCACCTCTTTTATCAACCAAAGCTGCGAAAGTTTCGGTGTTTTGATCATACTTTAAAAGCTTGATATCAGGATAATTTTTTGTAAAAAATGCGTCTGCTGTTGTGCCTTTATTGACGATCAAAGTTTTATCTTTTAGCTCATCAACGCTCTTTATCACAGCGCCCTCAGGGCTAACGATGCCAAGAGATACTTTCATATATGGAAGCGCAAAATCAACAACTTGCGCGCGCTCAGGGGTCTTCGTGAAATTTGCAAGCGTGATATCGACCTTGTCAGCTGTGAGCACTTCGACCCTGCCAGCAGCCTCGACTAGCTCAAATTTAACCTTGCTCTCATCGCCAAGCAAGTCTTTTGCGATGCGTTTTGCAAAGTAGATGTCATAGCCTTGGTTTTTGCCGTCTTTATCGACGTAGCCAAATGGCGGTTTGTCGCTAAAAACGCCTATCCTTATATATCCACGCTCTTTGATCTTTGCGATCGTATCAGCTTGGTTTGAAGCGGCTGCTTTGTCCGCACCTTTGTCATCACCACAACCCGTTAGAAAGACGGTAGCGACTAATGCTAATAAGAAAAATTTAAATTTTCTCACTCTTTCTCCTTTTAGAAAATTTAGTAAATAAGAGCGGTCAAATCTCGCTCTAAACGCATTTTGAAAAAACGGCAAATTATCTCTTATTTTTTCTAAAATGAGAATAAATTTAGAAATTTCTTTGCGCGATCGCTCTTTGGATTAGTAAAAAACTCCTCTGGCTCGCTGATCTCCACGATCGCTCCAGCGTCCATAAATACGATCTTGTTAGCAACCGCTCTTGCAAAGCTCATCTCGTGTGTGACTATTAGCATCGTCATGCCATCTTTGGCTAAATTTAGTATCACATCAAGCACTTCTCTAACGATCTCTGGATCAAGCGCAGCCGTAACCTCGTCAAATAGCATGATCTCAGGGTTTAAACAAAGGCTTCTAACGATTGCTATGCGCTGCTTTTGACCGCCGCTTA
Source organism: Campylobacter concisus (assembly GCF_015229955.1). Lineage (NCBI taxonomy): Bacteria > Pseudomonadati > Campylobacterota > Epsilonproteobacteria > Campylobacterales > Campylobacteraceae > Campylobacter > Campylobacter concisus. Next base: position 48,492 of record NZ_JAAKYZ010000006.1, on the reverse strand, counting down.
GCTCCTTTGGATAGGCAAATTTCTTATCAAGCAGCCCAACCTTGCTTAGCCACATATCAGCCGTTTTTTCAGCCTCGACTCTATCTCTTTTTTGCACCTTTAAAGGCCCAAGAAGGACGTTATCTATGACGTTCATATGATCAAATAGCTCGTAGCTTTGAAAGACCATGCCGACCTTTTGGCGGATCCTTTGCCACTCTTTAAATTTAGCATCTATCACTTCGCCGTCTATGATTATCTCGCCGCTTGCGATGTTCTCAAGGCCGTTTATGCACCTAAGAGTTGTGCTTTTGCCACAGCCAGATGGCCCAAGAAGCACGACTACTTCACCACTTTTAACCTCTAAGCTTATATCTTTTAAGGCGTGAAGCTCTCCATAAAATTTGTTTATTTTTTTAAGTTCTAAGATATTTTCGCTCATTTTAGCTCCATTTTTCTTCTAGTTTTTTCGATAGTTTTGAGACTGGATAGCAGATCGCAAAATATAAAAAGAATATGAGCGTGTATATCCAAAATGGCGCCATAGGATTTGTAAATACATTTCGCTCGATGATCTGCTGGCCGACCTTGACTACCTCCACAACGCCAATTAGCACGACAATAGAGGTCGTTTTTATCATACGGCTTAGTAAATTTACAGCTCCAGGAACTAGCCTTCTTGTGGCAAGTGGGATGATGACGTGAGAGTAAATTTGAAATTTACTAAGTCCAAGCGATGCGGCTGATTCAAATTGATGTTTTGGTATTGATGTTATTGCACCACGCACGATGTCCATCATTTCAAAAATTCCCCACAAGCTAAAGACGATGAGTGAGGCTGTAAATGCTGAAATATGAATATCAAACGCCTTGCTGACACCAAAATAAAATAAAAATAGCCAAACGATCTGAGGCATTATACGAACGATTTCTAGGCAAATTTTTAAAATAAAATAGATAAATTTATTTTTCATGCTCATAAGTACGCCAAGCACTAAGCCGCCGATTATAGAGATAAAAATAGAGATAAATGAAATTTCTGTGCTAATGACTAGACCTTCAAAGAGCCTTAGTAAATTTTGTGTATCAAATAATATACTAACTCCTTGCATTTCTCACCCTTTTTTCGACATAGCTAAGCACCAGCGAGACTGGCAAGATGATGATGAGATAGCTAATTACTAGCATAAAAAGCGCTTCGTCTGTTTTGTAATAAAGCCCAATGAGATCCTTTGCGACGTAAACTAGATCAGCAAGAGCTACGATACTAACGATGCTTGTTTCTTTTAGTAAAAAGATAATATTTGCACTAATGCTTGGCACCGCTACGCTAAATGCTTGAGGCAAGATAACATATCTTAAGAGCTGATTTTTGCTAAGTGCGATGCTAAGACCTGCTTCTATCTGCGACTTTCTAACCGCCTCAAAACCAAGTCTAAAGCTCTCACTCATGTAACTACCGCCAAGAAAGCTAAGTCCCGCGACCGCACAGGCAAAGCCGCTCATCGATACACCAAGCTTTGGCAAGCCGTAGTATAAAAAGAAAAGCTGTATAAGAAGTGGTGTATTTCTTGAGAGCTCGATGTAGCAATCAATTACTTTTGATAGAAATTTTAGCTTGTAAAATTTCACGGCCATACAAAAAATACCGATCAAAATAGAAAAAATAATCCCTAAAAAGGCAATCTCACAGGTAAGCACTCCGGCCTTAACATAAAGCGGATAAAATTTCTCAATAAACTCAAAATCCATAAAACTTTAATCCAATCTGAAAAATGGAGTTATTTTATCTTATAATCATAAATTTAAAACTAATTAGATATGATCTTGCTTTAAATTTAAGCTTGCAAAAAGGATAAAATTTGATCGATCTTTTTCAAATCATCGGTTTTTTAGGGATGATTTGCATCGTGATGGGCTACTTTTTACTTCAGATCGGCCGCCTAAATAGCCGTGATCTAGCCTATCAGATAATAAATTTAGTAGGTGCGGTGCTACTTATCATCTCGCTTTTTGTGCACTTTAACCTCGGTTCATTTTTGATAGAGGTCTTTTGGATATTCATTACGATTTATGGAATTTATAAAATTTACAAGGAGAGAGCGTGAGAGCATATGCAGAGTGGGAAGAGCAGGAGCTTTTGTTTTTATCGCTGCCACATAGTAAGAGCGACTGGGAGCCTTATTTAGAGGAGATTTTGACGAGCTATGAGGAGCTTGTGGTTGCTATCGTGCCATTTCAAAAGGTGGTGCTCATCTGCCCTGATGAGGCAAATTTTGCTAGGTTTAAGAAATTTAAAAATGTAGAGTTTGTAAAGCTTGATACTGATGATACTTGGATCAGAGACTACGGCATGATCGATGTTTGCACTGAAGACGGCGTAAAGAGTTACGACTTTAAATTTAACGCTTGGGGCGGTAAATTTAAGAGCTCAAAAGATGATGCGATAAATTTAGAGCTAGCTAAAATTTACAAAACCAAGCTTGAGCCAGTTGATATGATACTAGAGGGTGGAAGTGTCGAGTTTAACGGAGATGGCGTGCTTTTAACCACCTCAAAATGTCTGCTAAATGAAAATAGAAACAAAGCACTTAGCAAAGAGCAGATCGAAGAAAAACTAAAAAATTTATTTGGACTAAAGCGTATCATCTGGCTTGAAAATGGCTTTATAAAAGGCGATGACACAGATAGCCACATCGACACTTTAGCGCGTTTTATCACGCCTGATACTATCGCTTACGTAGCTTGCAATGACAAGAGCGATGAGCACTTTGATGAGCTTAAAATGATGGAAGATGAGCTTAAAAAAACTGGCTTTAAGCTACTTGCTCTGCCACTACCAAAACCTAAATTTTATGATGGCAAAAGGCTTGGATGCACCTATGCAAACTTTATCTTTATAAATGGCGCGCTAATCGTGCCAACATATAATGACGAAAACGATGAAAAGGTGCTAAATTTACTAGCCCAGGCGCTGCCAGATAGAAAGATCATCGGTGTAAATTCGCTAGTTTTTGTGCGCCAAAATGGCTCGCTTCACTGCTCAAGCCAAAATAGATACAAAAGGGCTTAGCCTTGTCAAGTCCGTTTGATTATGAGTTTAACCGCATAAATAAGCAGGAGTGCACGCAGGGCGAAAATAAGGCAGTTATCGCGGCTGGAGCTTGCGCCTTTTTGCTCGCGCTTGTGAAATTTACAGCTGGGCTTTTTAGCGGCTCGGTCGCTGTGCTTGGCTCGGCGATTGACTCGATGCTTGATTTTATTGTCTCGCTTTTAAATTTATTTGCGCTTAGAAAGTCAAGAAAACAAGCCGATGAGAGGTTCAACTTTGGCTACACAAAGCTAGAGGCCTTAGCTGCTCTATTTGAGTGCGTCATCATCGTTGTGGCTGCTGGATATATATTTTATGAGAGTGTTAAGAAATTTAGTGAGCCAAATTTAGAGATAGACCTTGGTTTAAGCCTTGGCGTGATGGTCTTTTCGGTCATAGTGACGCTATGTTTGGTGCTATTTTTGAACCAAATTTCTAAAAAAAGTGGCAACCTTATCATAAAAGCAGACGCGCTGCACTATAAGATCGACCTTTTTAGCAACCTTGCAGTCATCATCTCGCTACTTATCATTAAATTTAGTGGATTTGTGATGATAGATGCGATCTTTGGTATCGTGATAAGTGGCTACATCGCTCAAAGCGCTATAAATTTAGGTAAAGACGCCTTTGGTATCTTGTTGGATCACGCAGCAAGCCCTGAGGTCACAGATGAGATCATCAAGATGATAAAGGCAAAGCAGAGAATTTCAGACTTTCACTATCTAAACACAAGACAGAGCACAAATACCATATTTTTAACGCTGCATTTAGTTTTTGACAAAGATATCTCACTTTACGATGCGCACGAGGTGGCCGACTCACTTGAAGCCGAGATAAGGGAGAAATTTAGGGATTATTCGTGGCAGATAACCACGCATTTAGACCCATACAACGATAAAGAAGGGAAATGAGATGAAAGTAGCACTACTTCAACAAGAATTTAAAGGCACAAAAGAGGCGACCATCGCAAAGACACTTGAGCTAATCAGCGAGGCAAAAAAAGGTGGCGCTGATCTAGTTGTCTGCCAAGAGCTGCACCAGACGCAGTACTTTTGCCAAAGCGAGGATACAAATTTCTTTAATCACGCAAATGACTGGCAAGAGGACGTCGCTTTTTGGGGCAGGGTAGCAAAAGAAAATGGCGTTGTTTTAGTCACTTCACTATTTGAAAAGAGGGCTGACGGACTTTATCACAACACCGCTTTTGTCTTCGAGCGTGACGGCAGCGTGGCTGGCAAGTACCGAAAAATGCACATCCCTGATGACCCTGGATTTTACGAGAAATTTTACTTCACACCTGGTGACATTGGCTTTGAGCCAGTTGAAACCAGCCTTGGCAAGCTTGGCGTTTTGGTCTGCTGGGATCAGTGGTATCCAGAAGCAGCAAGGCTGATGGCGCTAAAAGGGGCGAAAATCCTCATCTATCCAACGGCTATTGGCTGGTTTGAAGGCGATAGTGATGATGAAAAGTCAAGACAGCTTGAAGCGTGGGTGGCGGTGCAAAGAGGTCACAGTGTGGCAAATGGCCTGCCAGTTGTTGCAGTAAATCGTGTGGGCTTTGAAAAAGATGATAGCGGCGTGATGGATGGGATAAAATTTTGGGGAAATAGTTTTGTTTTTGGGCCACAAGGCGAGCAGCTTTTCCGTGCAAATAGCACAGATGAGCTTTGCAAGATCGTTGAAATAGATATGAAAAGAAGTGAAGAAGTGCGAAGAATTTGGCCATTTTTAAGAGATCGCAGGATCGATGCCTACGCAAATATCACAAAGAGGTTTATCGACTAAATTTAGAGCTAGAAATTCTAGCTCTTTTAAAATGTAAATTTCTTATCTACGATGCGAACTATCCTGCCGCCAAGCCTTTTTGCCTGCTCTTCATTGTGCGTGGTGATGATGATGGTGTATCTTTGCGACAAGCTTTTTAAAAGCTCCTCTACGATCAAAATATTTTTCATATCAAGCGATGAGCAAGGCTCGTCAAGCATGAGCACTTCAGGTTTTGTAGTTAGCATCCTTGCGATGCAAAGTCTTTGCTTTTGACCACCAGAGAGCTTGCTAGCTGGCATATCTAGGTCACTTATTTCACCTAGTAAATTTACGCTTTTAAGTAGCTCTTCTACCCTTTTTTGCTTATCTTTTATGCTGCCCTCGTAAAATTCCATCGCATAGGTCAAATTTCTTTCTACGCTAAAGGGAAAGAGTGTGGCATCTTGAAAGAGTATGGCTAGTTTTCGTCTCAGCCAAATTTCGCCCTTAATTTTAATATTTTCACCTTTAAATAAAATTTCTCCGCTATATCTGCCACCCTTTTGCTCTAAAAAGCCATTTAGTGCCGAAAGAAATGTTGATTTGCCACATCCTGAGCTACCCATTAGGCAGATGATCTCGTTTTCGGCGACGTTTAAATTTAGATCTTTTAAAATTTCATTATCTTGGTAAAAGATACTAAGATCTTTTATGTTTAAAATATCTGGCAATTTTCTCTCCTATATCAAATAAAACTACGGCTGAAAGCAGGTGCAAAATGATCAATATAAAAATGAGCACAAGCGCCGTGGCATAGGCATTTTGCGTTGCGACTGACTGGCTTAGGAGCATGTGCAGGTGAAAAGGCAGTGCCATAACTGGCGAGAGCAGGCCTTCTGCCTTTGCCATAAAAACGACCCCTGTTAAAAGTAGTGGCGCAGTAGCTCCTATGGCGTAGCTGCCAGCTAGTATCAAGATCGATATGATATTTTTCCTAATAGTTGGCAAAACCAGCTTTCTAGCCATGAAATTTTTATCAACACCAAGCGCAAAGCTATCTCTTAACATCTTCTCATCGATCTGCGAGATTACCTTTTCAACGCTTACTTCAACAAACGGAAAGACCATCAAAGCAAGCGTAATGCTAGCTGTTAGTAGGCTTTTAGGGATATCAAGACTAACGATAAAAAGCCCATAAACAAACATCCCAAGCAAGATAGAGGGTATGGAGGCCATCGTTTGGATGATAAATTTAAGCCCAAGTTTGATCGTGCTAGAGGTGCAGTAAATTTGCCTATAAATGGCGCAGCTAACGCCAAGAAGTGCAGAAAATATCATAGATAGTATCATCAGCAAAAATGAGCCTACGATAGCGTTTCTTATGCCGCCACTCTCACCTAAATTTAAACCTTGCGGATTTTTGATTAGAAAGTCTAAATTTATCTGAGAGATGCCATTTGCAAAGATGAAATAAAATATCCAAAATATCACCGCGACCACTATAAATACGCAAAGATAGGCATAAAATTTGACTATAAAATCTTTAAAAGCGTTCATTGTTTTTCTCAAATTTAAATATAAAAATATTTAGCATAAATATAAAAACAAGCAGGACAAATCCGCTTGCAATAAGAGCGTGATAGTGCAAGCTGCCAGCCTCGCTCATACCCATTTCAAGGGCTATTAGAGATGGTATGGTCTGAGCTTTTGAGAGCAGGTGCGGAAAAAGCGGGGTGTTGCCTATGACCATCATCACAGCCATCGTCTCGCCAGCTGCCCTTGAAAATGCGAGTATAAAGCCTGAAATACTAGCTTTTATGGATTTTCTTAAAATTATTTTTCTTATAAAATATCCAGTGCTTACGCCAAGCGCGTCTGAGTTTGTTTTGAAATTTTGCTTTAGCAAATCGACGCTTTGGAGCAAGTGCGAGGTAAAAAAGGGCAGTATCATGACGCTAAGTATGAGGCTAGCTGCCAAAACTGACTCGCCAGCGGACATTTTTAGCCCTGACTCTAAAATTTTTATAACTGTGTAAAGCGCGAAAAATCCATATATGATAGAGGGTATGCCAGCTAGTATTCGTATCATCCAGTCTAGCACATGCCTAAGCCAGGCACTCGCAAAAAAGCATATAAATATAGTAACGCCAAGCGAGATAAAAAATGAAAATATGCAAGCTAGAAACGCAACTGCGAAATTTGCGATTAGGATATTAAACAGCCCAAAGCTAAAAGGCTCCGTGCTAACGTCCCAGTCGCCATTTAGTAAGAAGTCAAAAAGGCTTACTTCTGCAAAAAAACTCGTGGAATTTAGCAGTAAAAACCCCACAAGTAAAAGCAAAAGCATGGCGGATAAAAGTGTAAAAAGATATACCCCGCCTTTAAAAATTTGCCCTGTCATTAGACTATTTTACTGGTATAAATCCCATTTTTTCGATAGTCTTTTGACCTTCGGCTGAATTTAGCACATCAACAAAAATTTGCTCACTCTTGCTTAGATCGCCACTTTTTACAATGATGAGCGGGCGAGAGATGTAGTATTTGCCATCAACTATATTTTTAACAGTTGGCTCGACGCCATCAACGTTTAGCGGTATTAGCTTGCCTTTGTTTTGGTTTGTGATACCAAAAGATGCGTAGCCAATAGCGTTTTTATTTTCGATTATTTTTGAGACAAGCGCGCCCATAGAAGGTGATTGGATGACGTTTTTGCTAACTTTGATATCTTTCATGATCTTTTTTTGAAATACCTCGTGAGCACCGCCACCAAGATCTCTTGTAACTACGACTATTTCGTCATTTGGTAGGGATTTGTCAAGGTCACTCCACTTTTTGTACTCGCCTGAGAAAATTTTGACGATCTCGTCTTTGCTTAAATTTCCGCCCTTTAGCTTTATCACCTCATTTTCTGGGTTTACAGCCACGCAAAGTGCGTCTATGCCAAGCGTATAGGCTTTCATATCCTTGATCTTTGCCTTTTCGCTATCTTTTATATCGCGAGCTAGCATGCCAAAGTCAGCGACATGATCAAGTACAGCTTTTACGCCAGCGCCAGAACCACCAGCTGAGACAAAAATGGTGATATTTTTGTTTGGCAAAGAGCTATCAACCTTGTCCCAAGTCTCGTACTTTTCAATAAAGTCGGTTGAAATTTTAGCAATAACTGGAGCCAGAGTAGATGAGCCACTAAAGCTAACCTGCGTTTTCTCGTCTGCACCAGAAGCGAAATTTAAAGATAAAAGCAGCATAGAAGCAGCCAACATAAGTGATTTTTTCATGAAAAACCTCCAAAATTTGATTGTTATTAACATTTATAAAAGCTATTGATTAGTTGTAAATTTGCAACAGTTTTTCTAAAACTTAGAACTGCGGTGGATTATACAATAAAAAACGATATTTAAATAGCCGGTTTATCAAATTTATTTTGGCTGATAAAGAAATATAAATTTAATCTTAAGAAAATATTTTTTTAAGTCTTGATTGTGTAGAATGGTTGCAACTTTACTAAAACGGCATGAAAATATCATATCAAATAAGGTAAAAAGCTAAATTTATAGAATAAAATAGCCTTAAATTTCTTGAAAGGATCTTAGATGAAAACTACTTCTTTGGCACTTGCTGGCTTGCTTTTAGCAACAACTCTTTCAGCAAAAGAATTTATCAGTATCGGTACTGGCGGCATGACAGGCACTTATTATCCGATAGGTGGAGCGATTTGCCGTTTAGCAAACAAAAATACTAATGTAAAATGCTCAGTCCAATCAACTGGCGGCTCGGTTTACAACGTAAATAACGTTTTGAAAAAAGAGCTTACATTTGGCTTTGTTCAAAGTGACGTTGTCTATGATAAATTTAATGGCACTGGCAAATTTGACGGAGCAAAAGATGAAAATTTACGCTCAGTAGTTGCTATCTATCCAGAACTTCTTGCATTTGTTGTAGCAAAAGATAGTGGTCTTACAAGTAATCTTGCTTCATTTGCAGGTAAAAAATATAACGTCGGAAACCCAGGCAGTGGCAACGAAGTGAGCACGCTTGAAGTCTTTAAAGCAAAAGGCTTTGACGTTTCAAAACTAGGATACCGCGGCGTTTTAACAGTTGGCGAATGCCCACACGCACTAAAAGATAAAAAGATAGACGGATACAGCTTTGTCGTCGGTCACCCAACTGCAAATATTACTGATGCTGCGACATCTTTGCCGATTGATATCCTAAATATCGAAGGCAGCGAGATCGATAATCTTCTTAAAGAGAAGCCATATTTTGCAAAAGGTGTGATCCCAAAAGGCTCATATGATGGCGTAGATCACGATGTAAATACTATCGGTGTAAAAGCTGTTTTGGTAACTAATAAAGATACAAAAGATGAGGCTGTAAAAGCTGTGATAAAAGCTATTTTAGACAACTTTGATGAGTACAAAACTCTTCACCCAGCGCTAAAATCAGTAAACAAAGAAGATCTTGTTCAAGGTCTTTCAGCTCCGCTTCACCCAGCTGCAGAGGCTGCATTTAAAGAGGCTGGCATCTTAAAATAATCCATTTCCAGGGGTTTTTGCCTCTGGATAAAATTTAAATATACAAATTTTTAATTTATATATTTAAATTTTAAAGGAGAGAGATGAACGAAGTCAAAGACAACGAAGAACAATTTGTCGAGGTAAAAACAAGGGAGATAAATAGCAATTTTTACAACTATTTCATTGCGATCGTATGCTTTTCTTGGTCAGTTTTTCAGCTTTATATAGCTTATTTTCCGCTAAATACAAACATTTCGCGCTCGATACACTTAGCCTTTGCGGTTGGTCTTGTATTTTTGCTTTATCCAGTCACTTTTCATAAAAAAGCACATTCTAGTTTGCCATTTTACGATCTGGTCTTTTGTGTGGTAGGCGTTGTTGCCGTGCTTTATCCAGCGGTTTATTTTTATGAACTAGCTGATAGGACAGGGGACTACATCACGCAAGATATTGTCATATCGTTTTTAGCGATCATTGTCTTGCTCGAGGCTGGCAGGCGTGTCATGGGACCAGCACTTCCAATTATTTGTATATTATTTTTAATATATGATCACTTTGGCCCTTATATGCCAGACATCATCGCTCATCAGGGTGCCAGCTTTGAAAAGATCGCAGGCCATATGTTTTTGACAACTGAGGGTGTCTTTGGTGTGCCTATCGGAGTTAGCGTTAGTTTTATCTATCTTTTTGTTCTTTTTGGCTCATTGCTTGAGAGGGCAGGTGCTGGGCAATATTTCATAAATTTAGCTTTCTCTCTTCTTGGAAAATATAGAGGCGGTCCAGCTAAAGCCTCGGTCATCGCAAGTGGTCTAACTGGTATGGTTTCAGGAAGCTCCACTGCAAATGTTGTAACAGTTGGTACATTTACCATACCACTTATGAAAAAAGCCGGTCTTTCACGCACAAAAGCTGGAGCCATCGAGGTTGCAGCTGGCGTAAATGGACAGCTTATGCCTCCGATCATGGGCGCAGCTGCCTTTATCATCGCTGAGTTTTTGGGCATGACATATACAAATGTTATGATGGCAGCGGTAATTCCAGCTTTTGCTTGCTATTTGTCACTATTTTTTATTGTTCATTTGGAGAGCGTCAAGCTTGGCTTAAAAGGTATAAATCAAAGCGAATTTCACTCAAGATTTAAAATTTTTGTAAGCGGACTTCACTATATAACTCCGATTTTGATTTTGCTTTATACGCTATTAATCGCAAAAGAATCGGCCATCGCTGCGGCATTTAATGCGATTGGATTTTTATTTTTAATAATGATCTTTCAAGAGCCAGTTAAAAAACTAGCAAGTGGCGAAAAAGTTGGAATAAATGATGCGTTAATAGGCTTTGAAGATATATTTTGGGCGATGGTTGCAGCCGCAAAAAGTATGACAACGATCGCTATAGCAACCGCTCTTGCAGGTATTATCGTGGGTTCTATCTCTCTAACTGGCCTTGGCCAAGTGCTTTCAGATCTAGTTGAGTTACTTGCTGGTGATAATATAGTTATGATATTGCTTCTTACTGCTATGATGTCGCTAATACTAGGAATGGGTCTTCCAACGACGGCAAACTACATCGTAGTTTCAAGCCTTGTGGCACCTGTTATTTTATTTTTAGCGCACAAAAATGGCTTTTTAATCCCAGCCATTGCTGTGCATCTTTTTGTCTTTTACTTTGGAATTTTAGCTGATGATACGCCACCAGTTGGTATCGCAGCTTATGCAGCAGCTGGCATTGCTAAAGCAAATCCTATAACTGTTGGCGTTCAAGGATTCTTTTACGATCTAAGAACGGCGATCTTGCCATTTGCTTTTTTCTTTAACAACAAACTTATGCTAATAGAAAGCGTAAATGAGGGCGATCCGCTTGATTCAAAAGGGATCGTTTGGATGAGCAATCCGCTTGAAATTTTACTTGTCTTTGGTATGGCGATCGTGGGAATGTTTGCATTTTCAAGCTTACTTCAAGGCTACTATGTCACAAAGCTTAGAATTTGGGAACGTATTCTTTTGATTCCAGTTGTGCCACTAGCTCTTGTGCCAAATATATGTGCGAAATTTAATCTTATACCAAACGAATACACTGCTTATATCGTAGCTGCTGTACTTTATGGATTTGTTTTTATGACTCAATGGGGCATTAAAGATAAACCACTTGATCAAATAAAAATAATCTAATCTTAGGCAAGAGTACTCTTGCCTAAATTTCTAATATAAATTTTTTAGGGCTACCTTTATACTTTGGATAATTTCTATTTAAAATAAGTGTTTTTGGATTTTTTGTTTAAGGATAAAAGAATTTTTAGGCTCGTAAGCCTAAAAATTATAGTTGTTTTGAGCGTCTTAGATCGCCTGCAAATTCGCAAGACATCTTATCGCCTAATTCGCAGCCTTTTACTAAAAATTCATAAGCTTTTTTAAATTCTTTAGCTTCTATCAAGATAGAACCTACCATCTCGCAAGAATATCCATCATTCTTATCACAAGCTTTATTAAAAAGTTCTCTTGCTTTTTGTGGCTCAGTATTTAGATAAAGTCCACCAGCTGCCGAACAACCTTCAACCTCACCAGCTTCGCAAGCTTTGTTATAGTACTCTAAGGCCTTGCTTGGATTAGGTAGAGCTGTTTTTCCTAGTTGGTAAATCGCTCCAACTTTTACGCAAGATTTTACATCATTTGCTAAACATCCTGCTTCAAATTTAGCCAAAGCTTCTTTAAAATTTGAACCAGCATAGGCTTTTAAGCCATCTTCAAAATCGCCTGCGAAAGCACAAGCAGCTAAAAGCGAAACAAGAATCATTTTTTTCATTTAAATTTCCTTTTGTAAAATTTCTCGCAATTTTATCATATTAAATTTACACTTACTTGATGAAAAATAATTACGCTTTTAAAATTTGCTCTTGCTTTCTATAATCAGGCATGATTTTTTCTATAAAATCGTAAAAACTTTTTTGATGATGCGGATAGAGTAGGTGTGTTAGTTCGTGAAGAACGACGTAGCGCACGGCTGAGAGTGGCTTTTCTATGAGTCTTAGGCTTAGGTTTATATAGCCTTTTTTATGATTGCAGCTGCCCCAGCGAGTTTTGCTATTTCGTATGACTATACGCTTGATTGGCTTATTTATAAAAGGCTGAAAATGGCTTACAAGCTCTAAAAATAGCTCTTTTGCTCTTGTTTTTTTGAAACACTCAAGACTTTTTAAATTTGGCGTAAAGACAAACTCGCCATCAAAAAATGGCTCTTTAAAATTTTCATCAAATTTTATCTTATAAATTTGCCCAAGAAATTTCATCTCATCATCTTTTGGTAAATTCAAAAGAGCTTTTTTATAAGTATTTTCAAGCCAAATTCTGTGCATCTCAAGAAAACTAAGAGCCATCTTGTGTGTGCTGTAAAATGGCATAGATAGCGTGATCTTAGCATCCTTGCCAACTCTTAAACGCATGGATTTTACATTTGTTTTAAAATTTATTAAAACGTTTAGCCCATAAAAGTCTAAATTTATGCTCTTTTGCTTTAAACTAGGCGTTTTTCTTGCCATTTTTTACTTCTCCAGCGCCACGTATTTGCAAGGCCTCTTAACCATTCATCAGCACAAAACCCTATCCAAACGCCGATAATTCCCCAGCCAAGATAGATGCCTAAAAAATATCCAAGTGGCAGTGAAAGCCCCCACATAAAGATAAGCCCGGTTGCTAGTGGAAATTTCGCGTCACCGCTTGCACGAAGGGCATTTACGATGACTATATTAAAGGTTCTGCCCGCTTCAAGAAATATCGAAAGTGTAAAAAGTGGTAGCATGATCGCACGTAAATTTTCATTTAAATTTAGTGCGTCCATGATTTGATACTTTAGTGCATAAGCTATAAGCACGACTACTAGCGTGATAAAAACTCCAAGTCTTAGCGCTCTAAATGTCCTTGTATAGGCCTCATTAAACTCGCTTGCTCCAACTAAATGCCCAACGATGACCTCGTTTGCCACGCTGATGCTTGCTCCACAAAGCAAGATAAGAAGCGTGATCTGAAAGTAAATGGTCTGCACGCTAAGGCTAGCCTCGCCCATGCTTGCCACAAAGCCAAAAGCGACCATGTATTGCGCCATCCAGAGTAAATTTTCGCCTGCACTTGGAAGGCCAATTGAGAGAATTTTCTTTAAAATTTCAAATGGCACGACAAGTAGCTTTTTAAAGTAAATTTTAACTTTTGCCTTTTGACTTAGCATATAAGCTAGCACAAAAATGCCTACCAGTCTGCCAACAAGTGTCGAAATAGCTACACCTTGCAGACCTAAATTTGGCAGATCAAACCAGCCAAAAAGGGAGATAGCGTTGCCTAAAATCGTAATTACGTTCATTAAAACCGAAGTTAGCATAACAGCAGTTGCTAGGTTATAAACACGAAGTACTGCAGCTAGCACCATGCCGATGCCATCAAAAAGTAGGGCAAAGCCAAGGATGTGAAGATATGAGAAGCTATCATTTATAAGCTCTTTTGGCACGTTTAGTAAATTTAAGATGTTGTAGCCAAAGACGTAGATGACGATAGCTGAGAAGATGCCAAAGAGCGTATTTGACGTGATACTTGCGTGTATGACGTTTGAAGCAAGATCGTTCTTTTTAGCTCCAAGTGCTTGGGCGACGACGACTGAACAGCCAATGCTTAGGAAGTTAAAAATGGTCATAAAAAGATCCATTACTTGATTGCCAGCACCCATTGCACCAACTAGATGCACGCTCACTTTTGTCACCATGTAGGTGTTGATGATGAGTGTAATGAAGTGTAAAAACATATCTAAAAATATCGGAACTACGAGTTTTCTCATAGATAAGTTCATTAAATTTTCCTTAATTATTTTAAAATTTTGGCGATTATAGCCAAAATTAGGTTTTAGCTCCCTTTTTGATATAATCGCGAGAAATTTAAAAAATGAGAGAAAAATGGCATTAATCGACCTGATAGGCGTAAGTAAAAAATTTGGCGCAAACGAGATTTTAAACGCTGTAAATTTTAGTGTAAATGAAAATGAGAAAATAGCGATCATCGGTAAAAATGGCAGCGGTAAAAGCACACTTATGAAGATCATCTCTGGCGAGGTGGCAGTAGATAGTGGTAGACGCATAGTGCAGAGCTTAATAAGCATCGAGATGTTAGCTCAAACTCCAAATTTTAACGCAACTTTTACCGTAAGGCAGGCACTAAATAACGAGCTAAAAGAGATATTTGATGCGATAAGCGAATATGAAAAGAGCGGTGTTTTACTAGCAAATGATCCTGAAAACAAAGAAATTTTAAAAGAGCAAGAGAGGCTTTTAAAATTTATAGAGGCAAAGGACGGCTGGAATATCGAGCATAAGATCGAGCGAATTTTGCAAGAATTTAAGCTAAAAGAGTATGAAAACAGACCCATTTGCTCGCTAAGTGGCGGCGAGATCAGGCGTGTGGCACTAGGCGCGCTCATCCTTAAAAAGCCAGATGTACTGTTGCTTGATGAGCCTACAAACCACCTTGATGTCTATATGGTCAAATTTCTTGAAGATATGCTTAAGGTCTCAAATCAAAGCATAGTTTTTATAAGCCACGATAGATACTTTATAGACTCGCTCGCTACTAGGTGCGTTGAGGTCGAGGATGCAAGCTTAAAAAATTTCGAGGGCGGATATGCAAACTATCTAACCAAAAAAGAGGAGATTTTAGCAAGCCTTGCAAAGTCGCATGAGACGCTACTAAAGCAGCTAAAGGCCGAAGAGGAGTGGCTAAGGCGTGGCGTAAAAGCTAGGCTAAAGCGAAACGAGGGTAGAAAAGAGCGGGTGCTTGCTATGCGCGAGGAGGCCAAGAAAAACCCAGGCGTGATAAGGCGCGTGAGGCTTGAGCTAGAGCGTGCGAGTAAAAATTTCAACCAAACGCAGAGCCAAAACCGCAAAAAAATGCTCTTTGAGTTTAAAAATTTAAGTAAAAGTATAGACGGCAAGGTGCTTTTTGAAAAATTTGACGCAAGGGTTTTGCAAGGCGAGAGGATCGCCATTGTGGGGCGTAACGGTAGTGGAAAGAGCACGCTGCTTAAAATTTTGCTAGGGCTTGAAAAGCCAAGTAGCGGAGAGATAAAAAGAGGTGAGGTGAGCATCGGCTATTTTGATCAAGCTAGAAATGTCCTTGATGATGACAAGAGCCTAATAGAGACATTTTGCCCAAATGGCGGCGATCACGTGCTGGTTCGTGGGCGAAATATGCACGTCTATGGCTATCTTAAAAATTTCCTCTTTCCAAAGGAATTTTTAGATAAAAAGATAGGCGTTTTAAGTGGCGGAGAGAAAAACCGCGTCGCGCTTGCAATGCTTTTTACCAAAACTTACGACGTGCTGGTGCTTGACGAGCCGACAAACGACCTTGATATAGCAACTATCAACATCTTAGAAGACTACTTGCAAAGCTTTGAGGGGGCTATCTTGCTAGTTAGCCACGATAGATATTTTGTCGATAAGATGGCAAATAAGCTTTGGGCGTTTGAGGGCACAAAGATAAATGTCTTGCACGAGGAGTATAGCGTCTATTTGGAGCTTGAAGATGAGATGAAAGAGCTTGATAAATTTGAAAAAGAGCTAACAAACAGCCAAAATGAAGCCAAACAAAAGAGTAAAACCGGCGCAAAACTAAGCTACAAACAAACGCAAATTTTAAACACATATCCAGATAAAGTTTCAGCCCTTGAAGCAAGAGTAGCCGAGCTAAATGAGGGACTAAGTGATCCAAAAATTTATCAAGAAGTGGGGCTAACTAAGCTTTATGAAGAGCTTGAAAAGGCAAAAGCTGAGCTTGAATGCCTAGAAAATGAGTACTTTGAAGTGCTTGAGATCGCCGAGGCACTGGAGTAGGGAAGATAAAGTATCGCAAGATGAAGTCATTTGCAGGTTTAAAATGATAAAAAAATACCCAATAATTGTCATAGTGCTACTTTTTGCTTTTATCTTGCTTGGTATTTATATATTTATGTTTATTTCCGCTGGCTATATAGATGAAGATAGAGAAAAATTTAAAGATATAAGAGGCAGTGTGTTTTATACCACCGAAGATGACAAGGTCTATGCCATGGTACCAAGCGGCGGTAAATTTGAGCTAATAGGCGTGAGGGCCAGTAAATTTAGATACATTGACACCGGCAAATACGACAACAGAAACGTTGGCGCTAGCGATGAGGCTGTATATTGCGGTAACCTCGTGATGAGTGGGCTTGATCCAAATGGCGTTAGAGCGCTTGGCAATGGCTATTTTGGTGACGGCAAGATTACATACTTTTGCGATAGCGTAAGCGAGACAAACCTCGAAATATCCGCACTTAAAGAGTTTTGGGACATTGTCTCGCACAAAATGTTTAACACCCCAAAAGCGCAAACCCATATCTATAAATTTAGGCAGGTTGATAACGCAAATTTAGCAGCGATCTTGGGCTTTGGCTACGCAAGTGACGGAGTAAAGGTCTATCATGAGGGCAAAGAACTAGAGGGCGCAAATGCCAGTAAGATGCGTTATATAGAGCAGATATCTGGCAGAAAGAGCGTGCATTTTACGACTGATGGGGAAAATGTCTATTATGACAGCACAAAGCTAGGGATCAAATTTAGCCCGCAAATACGTGATATCGGCGAGATATGGCGCATTCACTATCTTTATGAGCCAAATTCTGGCATGGTCTATGCAAATGATCATGAATTTGACCCAAAATTTGCCCCATACGAGCCACTTTTTAACCTAGAAGATAAGCACTCCTATCACGCTCTTTTTCGCGGCAAAGGCGGGATCTATCACTGGGAGCGAAAGTGGCAGTGGTATAACAGCATAGATGAGGGTGAGTTTGTAAGAGACGGCGATGATCCATTTAAGGGCGAGATAACGCCGCTATATGGCGACGTGGTGATAAGTGATGGCAAGACATATTTTTTAAAAACCTATGAAATTTGGCACAACACAAAAAATAACCACAGCCTAAGCTCACGCCACACGTGTATCGTTAGGCTTGATACAAAAGAGCAGTGGCGAAAGATAGGGTTTGTAAGAAACGATAGCTACGGAGCGGTCTATGCAAACGGCGATAAGACATATTATTTTGATAACGTCGGCTACGGCTGGCATTTTAACAGCAGCGTTTATGATATAAACGACCTTGGTGTGGTTGAAATTCTCACTCGTCCTTATGGCTCAAATGTTAAGAATTTAAAACTTGATGAGATAGTAAAAATGGTAGATCAAGGCGCTATGGTGCCAGCTGAGGGCGAGGTGGTGATCGATGCGATAAGCGACTTTGATGATTACTCGCAAAAATATGCTTACTGGATATTTTTAGCCATCGCATTTATAGTCTCGGTAGTTGGCGCTATTTTTAAAAACAAAAAGCAAAAAAGCGAGCTTAAAAAAAGGGTGGATGATTATAGATAATGAGAAAAATTACTATTAGGTTTGTTTATTTTTTAGTTATCTTGACGCTATTTTTTGTTTTGGCGATGCTTTATCTATGGCATGAGGGCGAGTATCAAAGAGGCTTTGCAAACATTGATAATAGCGAGTTTTACCGCTCGCCCGAGGGTAAAATTTACGTTCAAATTTCAGGTAGCGGCAAGTATGAGCTAAAAGGCGCTCATAAGGCTAGTTTTAGGGTCTTAAAGCTAAAACACGCGTATGATTACTCAAACGTGGCGGCTGATAAAAATCATGTCTATTGCGCTAGAGAAATTTTGCCTGGTCTTGATCCAAACAGCACCAAAGTGCTTGGCAATGGCTATATAAGTGATGGCAAGATAAGCTATTATTGCGCTACTAGAAGCGAGAAAGAGCCAGGATTTAGCGAATTTGGCGCCATTATGAAAAACCTTGTTCACGTTTTTATAAAAAGCTACGATGATAGCCCATATTTTTATAGGACAAAAAGGGTTGAAAGCGCAAATTTAGAGCCTATCTTTGACGCTGGTTTTGCAAGAGACGGCAGCACGCTTTACTACAAGGGCGAAAAGATAGACGCAGATCCTAGCGAGCTAAGATACATTACTACAGAAAGCGGCGCTGCTAGTGGATATTATACAGATGGCAAAAGCTTGTTTATGGGCTTTTATAGGCTTGATGCAAGCTACTCAGATGAGACGCGCCGGATATGCTACGATGCTAAGCATGATATAGAATATCTTTTTGAGCCAAAAAGTGGGGCGGCGTTTGCAAATGAGTATAAATTTAGTACCCAAAATATGCCTTATAGCGCCATTTATAGCGTGGATAATGTGCACTCGTTTTGGCCTCTTTTTGCCAGCAAAGATGGGATTTACTTTTGGGATGGCAGTAAAAACGAACAAACTAAAATTTCAGACTACCAGCTAAAAGGCGAGCTAAAAAGGCTCTATGCTGACGTTTTTGTAGATGATAGCTCAGCATATTTTTTACAGCAAGGCGAAGAGTGGCAGCGCTCAAAGCATGGCAGGCACTTAGTGGCACAAACGGTCTCTTTATATAAATTTTCCCCAAGCAGCTCTTGGCGTGAGATAGGGTTGGTAAAAGATGGCGAGTATGGCGCAGTCTATGCAAACGGCAACAAAGTCTATTTTTTTAGCAGTATAAAGCCATTTTATGGCATTAAGCATAGCGTTTATGAGGTGGCTGATCTTAGTGTAATTGAAATTTTAACAAGGCCGTCTAAAGAGCTTAGCGCAAAAGATATCAGCCAGATGATAAAGCGCGGCGAGCTAGTGGAGGCAAGCGGCGAAGAGGTCGCAAGGTCGAGGATAGAGTTTGACTCGCCAAAGATCATCTTGTATATTACATTTGGCATCGCTTTTTTCGTCATAGTGCTAACAACTCTTGCAAAACCAAAGAGAGATAAAAGAGACTTGAGATAAATTTCAAAGTGGCTATTTTTGGTGGCTGAAGCTTAAAATTTTATAAAAAATTTAAAGATAAAATTTGACCTATTTACTCTTTTTTGTTAGTTTGAAAAGAAGCTGACATTACAAAAAGGAGGAAAAATGATCAAATTTCAAAGATCAAAATTTAATAATTCAGTATTTATCCCATCGCTTATTGTCATAGTTTTAATAACAGCGTTTGCAGCGATATTTCCAAATTTCTCAAATGAATTTTTTAAGGGTATGCAAGATTACATCTCGGCAAAATTTGGCTGGTTTTACATCCTAGCCGTAGCCGTCATACTTCTTAGCGTCATCATCCTTGGCTTTAGCAAGCTTGGCGAGATCAAACTAGGAGCCGATCACGTAAAGCCAGAGCATAAAAATATCTCGTGGTTTTCTATGCTTTTTGCCGCTGGTATGGGCATAGGTCTAGTATTTTTTGGTGTGGCTGAGCCGCTTATGCACTATCTAAACCCACCAGTTGGTGACCCGCAAAGCGTCGCTGCAGCAAAGCTTGCGATGAATATCACTTTCTTTCATTGGGGCATGGGGGCATGGTCAGTTTATGCTATCGTGGCGCTAACACTTGCTTTTTTCTCGTATAGGCACGGCTTGCCACTCACGCTTAGATCGGCGTTTTATCCGATAATTGGCGATAAAATTTATGGCAAGATAGGCAATGCTATTGACACATTTGCCGTCGTGGCGACCCTTTTTGGCGTGGCGACATCGCTGGGATACGGCGTACTTCAGGTAAATGCTGGCCTTACGCACGTTTTTGGTCTGCCGACCATGCATATCACGCTTCTTATCGTGCTTTGTCTGGCTGCGACCGTCTCAGCGGCAAGTGGCGTGGATAAGGGCATTAAGATCTTATCAAACGCAAACATCGCGCTAGCTATATGTTTTATGTTTTTGATACTGTTTTTGGGCGATACGACGCAGCTTTTAAAGTCATTTGTGCAAAACAGCGGTGACTACGTCTCTACGCTCATTTCAAACACATTTAATCTCTACGCCTACGAGAGGCAAAACGAGAGCTGGCTTGGCGGCTGGACGCTGCTATACTGGTCTTGGTGGCTATCTTGGTCGCCGTTTGTGGGGCTATTTATCGCTAAAATTTCAAAAGGCAGGACGATAAGAGAATTTGTCATAGGCGTGCTTTTAGTGCCAACTGGCTTTACTTTTGCTTGGATGAGCTTCTTTGGCAACTCAGCTATCGCGCTTGTGCAAGGCGGCTTTAGCCAGCTAGCAACCACCGTAAATTCTGACTCAGCCTCAGCACTATTTATGTTTTTAGAAAAATTTAGCTTCTCAGGTGTGCTAAGCGTGATCGCAGTCTTTATGATCGTCATATTTTTTGTAACTTCTGCTGACTCTGCAGCGATCGTTATGAACATGCTTTGTTCAAACGGCAAAGACGATACACCAGTTTGGCAAAAGGTCTTTTGGGGCGTTGCAGTGGGCATCGTGGCGGCATTTTTGATGCTAGCTGGCGGACTTGCCTCACTTCAAGCGCTTACTATCACCACAGCACTGCCATTTGCGATCGTGCTACTTGGCGCTATTTACGGGCTATTTAAGGCTTTGCGCGTGGATCTAACCAAAAAAGAGACAAATAACTTTAGTAATATGCCTCTTAGCGATCTTTCAAAGCCATGGCAAGAGCGCCTAAGTGCGATCATCACGCTTCCAGGCAAGAAAGATGGCAAGAGATTTTTAAACGAAGTCGTGCTAAAAGCATTTAATGAGCTAAAAGAGGAATTTGCTAAAAACGGCCTTGAAGCAAAGGTCATAAATGGCAAAAATTTTGTAAATTTAAACGTTGGTCTTGGCGATGAGATGGATTTTAGATATGGCGTTTATCTTACTAAAAGCCAGAGCCCAGACTACACCAGAGAGCTTGACGGCGATGATCTTTACTATAGAGCTGAGGTCTATCTAAAAGAGGGCGGTCAAGACTACGACGTGCTTGGCTGGAGCGAAGCCACGCTGATAAATGACGTCATCGAGCAATACCGCAAACACATGCAGTTTTTACACGTCGTTAGAGAGTAAATTTGAGTGAAATTTGCCTGGAATTTGAAAATTTCTAGGCAAATTCTAAATTTTACTCACTCGTTATCGTTTGTTACTGAATTTAAAAGCGTGATATACTTGTTTGTAAATTTTAAAATTTGATTGAGTTTTATGCACGTGGTGTAAAGCAAGATATGAGTGTCCTTATTTTTTAGAGAAAACAAATTAGAAAATTTAACTTTATTAGTTTGTATTTTTGCTTGTAGCTATGAGATAAATTTGAAATAAAAAATGTTAATTTTTTGTTGCGTATCGTTCAAATTCCAGAGCCAAAATGCATTTTCTGTAAATTTTTAACTTTGATAGATGTTTTGCTGTATCGGTCATTGTAAAAATTTATAAAATCTCAAGTCTGGTGCTGATATCAGCAACGCCTTTTGAATACATCGCTGATGTTACTATCGCATCGGCATTTGCGTAATCTTTTGCATTTGATAAATTTATACCACCGGCTGCTAGGATAATGGTATTTGGCGAAATCTCATCTCTTAAAGAGAGTACATTTTCGATGAGCTCTGGACTAAATTTATCACACTGCACAACGTCGCAATTTGCTTTTAAAAGCTTGCTTGCTTCGTCTAAATTTTCAGCTTCAACGCAGATTTTTTTCTCAACCATTTTGGCTTTAAATTCTGGCAAAAGAGATGCAAACTCATCAAAATTCGCATAAGCTTTTATATGATTTTTAAAAAATAAAATGCTATCACTAAGCCCAAGCCTATGCATTTTACCGCCACCTTCAAGTACCGCTTTTACGCAAAATTTCTTAGCAAATGGAAAACCCTTTCTGGTTGCTAAAATTTCACATTTTTCATTGACGTACTTTGTGGCATTTACCATTTTATTTGTATAAGTTGCGATGGCACTGGCATATTCTAGTGCGACTTGAGCTAGTTTCCAAGCTTTATGCACATTTTCATAGCTGCCATAAATTTTTATGATTACATCGCCAGCCTTGCAAATTTGAGAATTTTGCATAAAAATTTCACTCTCGCACCCAAGTAGCCTCGCAACACTTGCGGCCACATCAACGCAGCTAACACAAATTTCATCACGTGAATAAATTTCAAGTGAGGCATTTTTATCGATATTTTGAAGCGACGTAGTAAGATCAAAATAAGGTATATCTTCATTTATATAGCTTAGAATTTCTACGTCGCTAAGTATCATTTTATGCCTTTTTTACCTCATTTTTTGCTTTTATTATCATTTTTTTAAAGATTCCATTGTCATAAAGCCCAGCGTGATAAAGGGCAAAACAAGTAAATGCAATGCCTGAAGCAACGTGAAATTTCTTAATACTTTTATTTCTTTTCATAAAAAGGGCGCTTAAGCAAACTGAGGCTAAAGTGATGCCCATACCGACTTTTGATACTTGTCTATGAGTGTTTATATCAAGTAGTTTGCCACTTATTTTTGTATCGTTTTTCAAATTCTTCTCCATTTAGTTTTTGTTCCAGCAACTTGTATTTTTGATGCCAAGACTTTCTGGGTCAAATTCTGGATTTTGCCCAGCTTTTCTTTGAGCTTCGTAGTCTTTGACTGCTATTATCACTACTTTTGAAAGTAAGAATATGGCGATAATATTAATAGTTGCCATTGCAGCCATTGTGATATCAGCGATATTCCAAGCGAGCTTTAAATTCATCTGAGCACCAATAAATATCATAACGACAGCTGTTATCTTAAATAGCAATGTAAGCTTGTGGTTTTTGGTTAAAAATTTCATATTTGCCTGAGCGTAGTAGTAGTTGCCAATAAGCGAAGTGATGGCAAAAAGTACGACTGCAAGAGTGGTAAAATGAACTCCAAATTCACCAAAATACTCTTTCATAGCGGCTTGAACGAGAGGAAGTGCTGTTAGCACCTCACCACTTGATCCAGTTTGCTTCGTAAGATAGGCCTGTGAAAATAGCACGATCATACCAGAAGCGATACATATAGTCATGTCTATAAAGACTGCCATTGCTTGAACTAGGCCTTGTTTTACTGGGTGGCTAGTATGTGCTGCAGCTGCTGCGTTTGGAGCTGAACCCATACCAGCTTCGTTAGAGAAAAGGCCTCTTTTGATACCTATTACGATCACGCTACCGGCAAATCCGCCAAATATGGCTTTAAAATCAAAAGCATTTTCCAAGATCATCTTGATAACATCAGGAATTTCTTTGAAATTTAAAACGATAGCAATAAGTGCTAATGAGATATAGGCAAGTGCCATAAAAGGCACGATGTATGAGCTTACTTTGCCGATGATGTGACTTTTACTAAAAAACATTACCGCTGCAAATGCCGTAAGTATAAGGCCGATGCCAACAGGTAGACCGCTTTGTGCAAAGCTAACGTTGCTACCAGCTTTGTCGTAGTAAATTTCAAAGGCTGATGTCATGGTATAGCTTTGAAGCCCGTTAAAGCCGTATGCGTAGGTGATGATGAGAATAACCGCAAAAAGCGAAGCTAGCCACTTTATGCCAAGGCCATTTTTGATGTAATAAGCTGGACCGCCTTTAAATCCAAAAACGTCTTTTGTCTTATAAATTTGCGCTAACGTACTCTCTATAAAAGCTGAAGCTGATCCTAAAAAAGCCATCAAACACATCCAAAAAAGAGCACCCGGACCGCCCGCGACGATGGCAGCTGAAATTCCAGCGATATTGCCTATACCAACGCGCGAAGCAGTCGAGATCATAAGTGCTTGAAATGGCGTTAAATGGTGCTTATTATACTTGTCCTTTTTTTCTACTAAGACTCTGCAAGCCTCAAAAAACATCCTAAACTGCACAAAACGAGTCAAATAACTAAAATAAATTCCCGTAGCCACAAGAATAATGACTAAAAAATATCCATATAAAAAGTCGTTGGCTACGTCCATTTTGCCGTTTAAAAAATTTAAGAAACTATCAAGCACCATCTACCCTTTCAAATTTATTTTGATTTGAATTTTACGCCCTTCATTGAATTTAATAAAAGCCAAATCGTTGTGCCATTATGAAGCATGGCAGTTGCTATTGGATTTAACATACCAAGTGTTGCAGCACTGAGTATAGCTGTGTTTACACCAACGGTTGAGCGGAAATTTGAGCTAATTAAATCCATTGTTTTATTTGCTAGCTCTTTTACAAGAGCTACGCTCATGATATCATCTTTTAAAAGACTTATGTCAGCCGTCGCTTTAGCTATATCAGCACCTTTGTGCATACTTATGCCAACATTTGCCTTAGTTAGGCTTGGAGCATCATTTATGCCATCTCCCACAAAGGCTACTTTTTTGCCCTCACTTTTTAGCTCTTCGATGATAGCTGCTTTATCTGTTGGTAAGCACTCTGCATAGACTCTATCAAGTCCAAGCTCGCGTGCCACCTCTTCAGCCTTGCTTTTGATGTCGCCGCTTAGCATGACGACCTCTTTTACGCCAAGGCTTCTTAGCTTTTTAACCATATCTTTTGCGTTTTCTCTCATATCATCTTTCATAGCGATGACGCCGACTAGCTCTTTGTCATATCCTACGTAGAGTAAGGTTAAGCCGCTATTTAATGCTTTGCTTATTAAAGCTTCATGAGCTTTAAAACTTATCATCTCGTCATCTTCCAAGAAGTGTCTACTGCCTATAACCACCTCTTTACCGTGCATCGCAGTTTTTACGCCATGAGCTACGATAAATTCAACTTCATCGTGATGAATATGGTGGAAACCACGCTTATTTGCAGCTTCAACTATTGCTTCGGCTACTGGATGAAAGTAGTGCTCCTCGGCACTTGCAGTTAAATTTAATATATCATTTTGAGAAAAGCCCTCTTTAAATGAATAAATTTCAACTACGCTTAGGCGTCCATGCGTCAGAGTGCCGGTCTTGTCAAATACAAAAGTATCAACTGAGCTTAAAGCTTCGATCGCTTTTGCACCTTTTACAAGAATGCCATTTCTGCCTGCTTTTGAGATACTTGATTTAAAAGCAACTGGTGTAGCAAGCTTTAATGCGCAAGAGTAGTCCGCTTGAAGTACGCTAGCAACGCTATTCATATTTTTATTTATAATGTATGAAAGTCCAGCAAGCGAGAGCGTAACAGGCACAAGTTTATCAGCTAGTTTTAACGCTTTTACGCCAATGGCTGATTTTTCATTGAGTGAAGTTTGTATGTACTCTTTGATCCTAGCTGTAGCTGTGTCGCTACCTACATTTTCAGCCCAAATTTTTATCCTACCTTCATCAACCACGGTGCCGCTTATAACACGGTCGCCTCTAGCTTTTGGTATAGGTTCAGCCTCTCCAGTCATTGAGACTTGATTTACATCAGCGTTACCTTCAACGATATAACCATCAACGCCTATCGTCTCACCAGCTCCAACTACTACGATGTCGCCCTTTTTTAAATTTTCGGTTTTTACTTTTTCAAGCGTCTTTTCACCATTTAAATTTCTCTCGACCCAGACTTCTTCGATATTTGGTTTTGCTAGCTCTTTGATGAGATCATCACTTCTGTGACTAGCACTTTCTTCCATATATTCGCCGATATTTATCATCAAATTTGTGCTATTTGCTGCTAAATGATCGCCCATTGCTAGGCTAGTACCAATGGCAGTTGCCTCAAGTACTTTTGAAGTGACGCCCTCATGCCTTAGCTCTTTTGCACCTTCTATTAAATTTGGTGCTGTAGCATAAAGAGTCACGGCTGATTTTAGAGTTTTATTGCTCATAAAAGGCGTTATGCCAAGTGCAGCAGCAGCCTTATAGATATTTGCCTTGCTTGGTAAATTTGGATCTTTTGCCTTTGTTGGAAATTCATAGCTCTCTATAAAGTTTAAAATTTTATCGTAGTTTTTATTGTATTCAACGATAATGCTTTTTGCGTATTTATTTACACGAACACTTAGTGCATCGGTTCGCTCTGAGATCGCAGCCTCGATAGCACTGACGTCGCTTCTAGCGTTTAGGCTCTCGCAAATAAACCTGGCCCTATTTTTACTCTTGTGAGCTAGAGTGATCTTATTTTTGTGAGTCAAGTTCTGCTTTGACATCTTCAAAACGCTCTTTTAGTTCTTCTATGCCAGCATTTATAAGCTCGCCACCTTTGATAATCGCTTTAAATACGCACTCTTGTGCTTTTGGATTAGTTAGTACATAAGCTGCGATACCACCTAAAACCAGACCTTTTACAAAGCCAGCAGCATTAAAATTTTCAGGTACAAATGGTAAATTTTGAGCTGCATTGTTTATTGCATTATCGATTGCGCTTGGCTGAGTAGCTGCTGCATTGTTAGCCGCAGTTTCACTTGTTACGTTTTCTTCATTGATGTAAGGGTTGTTCATTATTTACTCTCCAATTTTATTAGTTTTTCTGCTATCAAAAGACCGCCGATACCAGCTGCTGTAAAAGCTGCTGCATTTAGATATTTTTTTTGTGCTATTAAATTTGAAGCATGAATACCAACAGCACCTACAAAACCACCTGTTACAGCGTATTTCGCTATCTTTTTAGCAACATCTTTTTTAGTCGCTCTATTATTTAGATAGTCGCTAAAGCCAAGTGCAGCTGCACCCATGCCAGCGACTAAAGCACCGCTGATGAAGTGATCAAATGGAAGCCTTGTGCTTGAAAGCGTAAAAAGACTATTTCCTTGCATTCTCTATCCTTATGCTATATCGTTTGGTGTGATAGCTTTTGGAGCAGCTGGCTTTTTAGCGCGTGGTTTTCTTGTTTTCTTTACCACTTTTTCAGCCTCTTTTTCTATTTTTTTAGCACCACGTTTTGCTTTTTTCTCTTCTTTTACTATAAAGTCTTTTGCAACACTTTTACCTTTTTTGTAAAGATCTTTTGCGGCCTCTTTGCCTTTATCAAAGCCATCTTGGGCGTACTCTTTGATCTTATCTCTTTTATTCCAAGCAGCTATTGCTAAACCGCCTACTGCTAAACCTGCTAAAAATGGTAATGCCATTTTAAATCCTTTCTTTGTTTGATTTTGTAAATTATTCATTTTCTTCATCCTTATTAAAATTTTTGCTAACTACTGAAATGCCTAATGCCCCAAGCGCAAGTCCGCTAAAAAACGAGAAATTTGGATTATTGGTTATCTTTGCTAACTCGCTTTTATCAGCCTTGCCACTTGCGATATTTTGCAAGCTTTTAGTTATCTCATTAAAGTCATTTTGATAGTTTTCTAAAATATTTGTTATGCCATTTTGCTCAAAATTTTGTGAAATTTCATTTAAATTTAGCTCATTTTTTATTTCACAGCCACTATAAATTTCTTTTAAGCGTTGCTTTAAAGAGGCAACGTATTCGTTATTTGAAGTAGCCCAAAGTCTAAAAAATAGATCTTTTAGCTCTTCATCATCTAAGCTTTCACAAAATTTTTCATACATTTTATTTAGCTCTAACTCATAGTTTAAAGCTTGTATCAGCGCATCTTCTTTATTTTTTGCTGGCAAAAATATAGCTTCATTTTCGCAAGCAAGCTCATAATCATGCGTACTCGCAAATTTTTCTATCAAGATGATCGCATTTTTTCTGATATTTGCGATCTCGTTAAAAACATCACCAAATGAAGCTAAATTTTCATATAAGCTAAGTGCGTTCTTTTCGCTGGTGTATGATGCATTTAAAAGTTCATTAAGCATATTTCACTTCTTTTGCAACTTCATTTACTCTAGTTGAAATCTCTTCTAAATTTTGCCCTTTTAGAAGATCTTCCCAAAGGTTTTTTGGAAAAATTTCATGATCATATTCGATCGTTACAGAGCCGATTAGCTTGTTAAATTTTACATTTTTTATACCATTTATTTGAGCTATCACATCATCTAGGCTAGCTAAATTTACGCTACTGCTTAGCTCTTTTATCTTTGGACTAACTCTTACTCTTAGTCTACCGTTTGTGTGAGCTATCATTGAAAAATAGCTTGCAACTTGTGCTAAAGTTTGTGTTTTTATATCCATTTTCATCCTTTTTTTAATTGCGTATTATCTATTTCATAGCTTAAATAAATCTGAAATTTTTTTGTCTTTCATTATCAAAAAGTAAAATGAAATGATAAAATTTAATTTCCATTTTTCTCTTGGCAATCACTGCAAATACCATAAAGTATCATTGTGTGCGACTGCTCGCTAAAATTTTTTTCTTTGCAAATTTGCTCTTGCCTTTGCTCTATTATCTCATCTTCAAAATCAACTATCTTTTCACAAATTTCACATATCAAATGATCGTGCGATGATTTTAAATTTAGTTCAAATTTCTTTACTCCATTTTCTTCAAAGCAGTTTGCAAGATGATGCATTTCTAGAAAATTTAAAAACGAGTAAATTGATGTCATTGAAATTTCATTCTTGTGGATTTTGTAAATTTCTGAAGAAATTTCTTGAGCACTTAGATGAGAGTTACTAATGAAAAGTACATGCAAAATTTGTTCTTTTAACTCTGAGCTTTTTTGCCCAAAGGCTTCTAAAAACTCTTTAAAATGCTTATAAAATAGTTCAAAATTATCCACAAAAACCTAACTAAAATGATAATGAATATAAGGATTTTACAACTTTACTTATAAAAAAAGCATAAAATTTCTTACGAATTTCAAGTAAAGTATTTTATAAGATTGTTTTGGTATAGTGTCGCATTTTTTAAATCAAAATTAAGGAATAAAATGACTTACGACGAGCTTGAATTAGACGCCGTTTTGTTAGAGGTTTTAGAAAATAGAGGCAGTTTTGATTCTATGGATGACGAGGAGCTTTACGAGCTTATCGAACAAGTTGCACAATATACAGATGGCGATTACGAAGAAGCGTTTGAGTATATGACTCAATTTTCTCCAATCCCTAAAAAACGCTTTGTTTCACTATTTATGGTTTAGCAAAAAGCTAAGCCATAACTTCTATAAAATTAATCAAAAAAGTAAAAATAAAAAGAGCTCTTGACCCACTTAATGAGCCAAGAAATTTGAGCTATAAGAAGTATTTTGAGATTATTTCTTTAAATTTTAGAGTGTATTTACTAGCTTTTGGGCTATTGTTGTAGATATTTTCAAAATCATACATTCGCTCATAGTAATCATTTGTATCTTGTATATTTATTTTAAGCCTTGCTACATCTAGGCTAACGCCTACAAAAGCACCACTTGTCTTGCCGCGTTCCTCAGCAAATGCTGAAATTTCAGGCAAATCACTTGTGATCGCTACTTCGTTACCAACACCACCAGTTGCTTCTGCTTTTAGGCTGATCGTATCTTTTGCATTAAATAAATTTGCATAAGCTTCTGAATTTTTAAATAATATGATCATATCAGCTGAGCTGTAACCAAGTTGTAAGCCTATGCTACCAGATGTGTAATTTACAAAAAATGGGCTTGACCATTCATCATCATCGTTTTTAGCGATAAATACGCCTTTGCCTGTTGATCCAGTTACAACAGCGCCTGCTTTTGTTACATCAGGGATTATGGCGATCGCTTTTATGCCTTCAAATTTAGTGTTTGGCTTTAAATTTCTCGCACCAAAAGCATTTAAAATATTTATTGCATTTTTTAGCTTTTGATTTTGGATCACATCAGCATTTAAGCATGGCGTGAAAAATAAACCAGCAAGAAATATGATCAATAGTCTTTTCATTAAAATTCCTTCCTTAAATTTTTCGTTATTATAGCCTAAAATAAACTAATGGTAAAAATATTATTAATGATTTTTTATGAGAGTTCATTATAAAATGCGACCTTTTAAGGAAAAAATATGAGTTTAATACTTTTTGTCGAATACGTCGGTATCGCATCAGCTGCACTTAGTGGCTTTTTATTTGCAGTAAAAAAGGAGTGTGACTGGCTTGGAGTCTTTTTGTCTGCATTTTTGACTGCACTTGGTGGCGGTATCATGCGTGATATGCTTGTTGGTAGGGCGGTTTATTCATTTACACACTACATGCCAGTAAGCGTTGTTATTTTTATGTTGATTGTTTCAAGAGTGGCAAATTTACACATAAAAAGAGAAGGTTTGGAGCGAAAATTTGTATTCATTTTCGCCGATGCGATCGATGTTATTTGTTTTTCGATCGTTGGAGCAATGGTTGCTATTGAGTACAACTACAACATCTTTGGTGTGATGATGATTGCCTTTTTTAACGGCGTTGGCGGCGGTATCTTAAGAGATATATTGCTAAATGAAATTCCATGGTTTTTACGCACTGGACTTTACGGCACGATAAGCCTTGGTGTGGGGCTTGCTTACTTTGTGCTACATCATCTAGGCCTTACCAATATATTTTTTACTATGCTCTTGCTTGCTGCTGGCATAACGGTTAGGATGTTTGCATTTTATAGAGGCTGGAAGCTGCCAGATCTATGAAATTTAGCGAGTTTTTTGATATCTGGGTCAATGAAAACTACTATAAATTTGGCGTAGATATCGGCAAAAAGGGCGATTTTTACACAAATGTAAGCGTTGGCTATCTCTTTGGCGCCTGCCTTGCAAACTACTTTTTAAAGCTGCTTAGAAACGGCGAAATTTCTAGCTCTTGTAAGATCGTGGAGATCGGTGCAAACTCAGGCGAAATGCTTGCTGATTTTGCGCAAGGAATTTTTACGCTTGAGCCAGAAATTTTGCCAAATTTAGAGTTTATAATCATCGAACCTCATGAAATTTTACGTAAAAAACAGCTTGAGACTTTTGCAAAACGCTTTGGCGATGATATCGAAATAAAACACTATGAAAATTTAGACGAGTGCTCGTTTGATGAAATTTTTGTCATCTCAAATGAGCTACTTGACGCATTTAGCTGCGAGGTGATAGATGGACAAAATATGCTTTTTGTGGATAGCGATCTAAAATTTCACTGGCAAAAGGCGGATCAAAATTTACTAGCTCTTGCAAAAAAATTTGGCATAAAAAAGGGCGAGATATCAACTAGCTACGCTAAATTTGCGCTCCAACTTGCAAGTGCAGCAAAAAAGGTGAGATTTTTAAGCTTTGATTACGGCGAATTTGAGCCAAAAAATGAGTTTAGTTTAAGGGTTTTTAAAGACCATCAAGTATTTTCTTTATTTGAAATTTCAGATCTTGAGCCGTATTTTAAAAGATCGGATCTAACTTATAGCCTTTGTTTTAAACAAGTAAAAGAGGCTTTTTGTGAGGCTGGCTTTTTGATGCTTAATTTTAAAAAACAAAACGAAGCTTTAGTTTGCGATCTTGGTGTGGATGAAATTTTATCTTTAGTGCTTGAAAAAGGTAGCAAGCAAGCCTATGAAAATGCAGCTAAACAGGCGAAATTTCTACTCTCACCCGAGTTTTTAGGCGAGAAGCTTAAATTTATAGAGTTTTTAAAGAGCTAGCCTAGCGATATTGGCAAAACTTGCCCCACAAGCCTTTAAAAGGTCATTTGGAGCTATCTTTATCTGCTTGCCTCTTACTCCAGCACTTACTAACACGTATTCTTGCTCTTTTACACGTTCAT
Source organism: Campylobacter concisus (assembly GCF_015229955.1). Taxonomy (NCBI): domain Bacteria; kingdom Pseudomonadati; phylum Campylobacterota; class Epsilonproteobacteria; order Campylobacterales; family Campylobacteraceae; genus Campylobacter; species Campylobacter concisus. The sequence continues at coordinate 16,784 of NZ_JAAKYZ010000006.1, read as the reverse complement.
CGATAAATATTGCAAAGTGTTTTTTCATCGCAAGCGGTGAGCAGCCGCCCCTGATGTAGCCAGTGATCTTTTCTAAGTCTTTTAAATTTATAAGTTCGCAGCGTTTGGCGCCACACGCGTGAGCAAGTGCTTTTAGATCAAGCTCCAAATCACCCTGCAAGCAAGCAACAACGAAATTTTTAGGCTCACACTCGCAAACGATAGTTTTGTAAATTTGCTTTATATCTTGCTTGGTGCTAGCTGCTACGTGGAGGGCTGAAAGATCGTTTAAATCAACTTCATACTCTAAAATTTCATAATTAATTTTTAGCTTATCTAAAGCTCTGGCAGCATTTGTCTTATGTATCATTTTTTCTCATTTTTGCGAATTTTTTGTATAATTATAGCCAAAACTTAAAGGAGGAAAGATGGCTGAAGAAGTTGAAGAGAAAAAAGCAAAAAAAGGTGGCAATGGTGCATTAATGATAATTATCATTGCGATATTTGTTTTGCTGCTAGTTATTGGAGGGCTAGTTGCGTTTTTGATGCTTAGTTCTGACGAGCCAAAAGAGGCAAATATGATGCAAGCACCAGCTCAGACTCAAACGCAGTCCATGCCAGCTCAAAATAAGGCAAAGCATGGTAGCAACGACTATTCAAATATGGGACCGATATATCCGCTTGATCAGTTTATTGTAAATTTGCTTAGCGAAAATGGCTCAAGATTTCTTAAAACCAAGATTGATATGGAGCAAAGCGATGAGTTGCTAACTCCTGAGCTTGATAAGAAAAAGGCACTTTTAAGAGACATTATCATCAGGACACTTTCGTCAAAAACTTATGAAGAAGTAAGTACCGCAAAAGGCAAAGATAGGCTAAAAGACGAGATCGTGGGCAAGCTAAATGAAGTGCTAAATGATGGCTACATCAAAAATATATTTTTTACTGATTTTGTGGTGCAATGATAGGTATTGATATCGTTAAGATAGATAGAATTTCTAGACTTAAAGCTCGTTACGGCGAGCTTTTTTTAAAAAAATTTCTTAGTGATGACGAGATCACGCTAGCAAAAAACGATACGACTTTGGCTGGATTTTGGGCGGCCAAAGAAGCAGCTAGCAAAGCCCTTGGTGTGGGCATCAGCAAAGAGTGTGGCTTTTTAGACATTGTACTTAGCAAAGACGCAAAAAACGCACCAAAGATAAAATTTAGCCCAAGAATTTATACAAATTTTAATATCAAAGAAGCAAGCCTTAGCATAACTCACGATGGCGGATTTGCCGTAGCTGCAGTGATGATTGTCTAAAATTTATGCATTTTTACAAAGCTTTTTAATATCTTTTAACTGCTTCTGATAAATTTAAAAAACGTATTTTTATAAAATTTTTTAAAGAAAAGACGATATCTTTAATCAAGATTTAATGGAGCTAAAGAAACTAAGGATAGTAAAATGCAAATTTCTAATAACCTCCCAACCACTAACTACCTCTCAAGAGAGAACATAGCAAGAGAGATGGGCTTTAAATTTAATGATATAAACGAGATACTTAGTAACGATATGGGATATGGTATGAGCTTTCCTAAATACGCAGGGCTTGATAGAAAATCTCAAGCTGCGGCTTACGATAGACACATATATCCACTATCTGGCTTTACAAAAGGCGATGAAGCAAAAGTCACTATCATAGGAAAGCTTAGAGGTTATGATCCTAACTTTACAAGCGAGCAGCTATCAGATCTTAAAAATTTCATAAATGAAAGCAAGGGCTTGTTTGTAGAGTATATACAAGGTCAGCAAGCAAAACCAGACAATGATAAGCCAAAAATTTTAAGAGATACCCCATACACTGTAAATGAATTTTTAAATGAATATCGCGGCAATAGCGATTTGCTATTTGTGCAAAACTCAAGGACTATTGATCTGCTTGATAGCGATATGAGCATCGATGAGTTTAAAGAGGAGTGGGCTAAATATGCACTAAAAGAGCGGTTTAATATAACTCTATCTGGCGAAGATGCTAAAAATGCTGTTAATATATTAAAAGAGTTAAACGAAAAAGGTGTTCAGAATATAGATAACCTTGAAAAAGAAGACAACGCCAAAGAGAAGAAATTTACACCTATACAAGTTACTAAAAAATCTCACACCTATAAGCTTGAAGCCGATGAGAGATTTAAAGAGCTTTATAAATTTATAAAGAGTGAATTTGATAGTGGCAAGAGCATGTTTGAAATTTTAGAAAAAGTGGCAAAGCTTAAAGTGGATAAGAGTGCATAGGTGTTTTATAAGCAAAGAATGGAATTTTTATAATTTAAATTTCAAAGAAAAAGCATAGATATCATAAGACTTATGCAAAAGATAAATTTCAAAAAACATGGCCTAGCCAGCAAAGTATTGATATTAAGTCGCTGGCAAGACAAATTTACATCCACTCAAGCACTTGCGTGATATCTTTTGCGTAAAAGCACCTTAGTCCTTGCGTGTCAAGTGGTTTGTTTGGGATGATAGCATTTTTAAATTTCTGCGTTTTTGCCTCTTTTAGTCGCTGATCTAGGTTGAAAATTTCTCTTATTTCGCCGTTTAGGCTTAGCTCGCCGATGAATACGCTATCCTTGCTAATAGGGCGGTTTTTGAAGCTACTGATTATCGCTGCTATGACGGCTAGATCGGCCGCAGTCTCGCTTATTTTAACGCCACCTGAAACGTTTATGAAGACGTCGTAGTGTCCAAGTGGAATTTCTAGTTTTCGCTCAAGTAGGGCTAGCAGCATATCTAGACGGTTTCTCTCAAAGCCAGTCGAACTTCGTTTTGGATAGGCACTTTCGCAAACAAGTGCTTGTATCTCGATGCTAAGTGCTCTTGAGCCTTCCATTATGATGGTGATCGCACTGCCACTCATCGCCCCGCCACGTGTGAAAAATTTACTCGAGACTTCATTTGCGCTCACGAGTCCGTGCTGGCTCATCTCAAAGATGCCAACTTCGCTTGTCGAGCCAAAGCGGTTTTTAAATCCACGTAAAATTCTCAGCTCTCTGCTCGCGTCGCCCTCGAAATAAAGTACCACATCGACCATGTGTTCAAGTACTCTAGGTCCTGCGATCGAGCCCTCTTTAGTTATGTGTCCGATGATGAAGACGCAGATATTTTGGCTCTTTGCAAGTCTCATTAGCTCAAATGTGATCTCGCGAACCTGCGTGATCGAGCCTGGAGCGGAGGTTATATTTTGGCTATAAAGCGTTTGTATGGAGTCGATTACTAGCACCTTGTAGTCGCTCTTTTGCGCCTCTAGCATGATATCTTCTAGGCAAATTTCAGTTAATAGGTATAAATTTTTATCCACCGCATTTAGCCTATCAGCTCTCATTTTTATCTGGCTTTGGCTCTCTTCGCCACTTACATAGAGCGTTTTTTTACCGTCTTTTGCTAAATTTGAGCCGATTTTTAGAAGCAAGGTTGATTTGCCAATTCCTGGGCTGCCGCCTATTAAAACTAGCGAGCCTTCGACAACGCCACCACCAAGAACGAGGTCTAGCTCGCTATCTTTGGTGCTAAATCTCGTGAAATTTTGAATTTCAACTTCGTCTATGCTTATGGCTTTGCTAGGTGTGCTAGCACTTTTTGCTATCTCTTTGCTTATCTTTATCTCTGCTTGACTAAGCTCGATAAAGCTATCCCAAGCACCACATTGTGGGCATTTGCCCAGCCACTTTGCCTGTTGATTACCGCAGGCTTGACACTCAAAAACTGGCTTTGCTTTTGCCATAAATTATCCTTTTTAAAATTTCAACTACTATCACTCCAAAAGCCGCTCCGATCATGTCAGCCACGATGTCAAGCAAGCTAAATTCCCTATTTGGTAAAAACGCCTGAACGAGCTCTATTTGCACACCAAAGGCTAAAAGTAGGGCTAAATTTTTTAAAATTTTAAACTCATAGCCAAGGTAGAGCAGTATATAAAGGACGAAAAAAGCTAAAAAATGGTTAGCTTTATCCCACGAATTTTCGATGATAGTAGGAGATTTTGGAGTAAATGCAAGAAAATCAATTGCCAAAAGAGCAGCGAAAAAGCAAATTTTACTAAGAAATTTTACCCTACTCAAAAATGGCGTCCATTAGCTCGTCTAAAAACTCGTCTGGATTAAATTTGATGATATCATCCATGCTCTCGCCAACGCCTATATAAAATATAGGTAGCTCAAGCTCTCTTGCCACGCCAAATAGCGCTCCACCCTTTGCGGTACCATCAAGCTTTGTGATGATGACACCATCAAGCGAGACAATATCGTTAAATGCTTTCGCTTGCGCAACTCCGGCGTTACCTTGCGTACCATCAAGAATCAAAATTTTTCGGTGAGGTGCCTTTTCGTAAGCCTTTTTGCTAATACGAACGATCTTTTCTAACTCGTTTGCTAAATTTGTCTGGTTTTGAAGTCTGCCGGCTGTGTCAAGGATGACTCGGTCGATACCTTTTGCAAGGGCTGAGCTGATCGTATCGTAAGCAACAGCCGAAGGATCATGCCCTTGCTGTGTGGCGACTATTGGCACATTTAGTCTAATTGACCACTGGCGGAGCTGCTCGATCGCTCCAGCTCTAAATGTATCACAAGCGCCCAAAATAACGCTTTTGCCATTATTTTTATATAAATTTGCTAGCTTTGCGATGGTTGTCGTCTTACCAGCACCATTTACGCCGAGGATAAGATCGACAAATGGCTTATCAGGCTCGATCACACGCTCATTTTCGTAGATAAAATAGCTACTCATAACGCGCCTAAGATCAGCTCTGCTCACTTCATCTTGTGGCGGTAAGTAGTATAAAATTTCTTCCACGATCGCGTAAGCTACGTCGGCCTCAAGTAAAATTTCTTCTAAGCTTTCTTTGTCTATCTTTTTTGACTTCTTCGCTGAGCTTATCGCTCCAAAAGTCTTCTCAAGGCCTTTTTTTAGAAAATCAAGCATTATTTTGTTGCCCTATTTATGTCATTTTCAAGCATCTCTTCAGGCACAAGACCGATGTAGCCTTGAACGTAGTCGCCATTTGCTTTAAAAAGTGCTGACGCAGGCAAGCCTTTTATGCCACCCATTGCTTTTTCAAATAAAAAATTTCCTTCGCCAACTGCGACTTCATATTTTATTTTATATTTTTGAGCAAAATCTTTTACTTCATCTTCACTTTTGTCTTCAAGTAGCACACCAACGATATCTAGCTCGTTTTTAAATTTCTCGCTTAGGTTGTTTAGGTGAGGGATCTCAGCCTTGCAAGGAGGGCACCAAGTGGCGAAAAATACGTAAAGTGTCGCTTTTTTGCCATCTTTTACATCAAAGCCATTGCTTCTTTTTGTAATCTGCATAGTTGCTCCACTTAGCAGCTTTAGATTTATCTCTTTTATCTCGCTATCTTGGGCATTTTCACTCATTTTTGGAGTGAGTGAGTCTTTGCTTAAATTTTCATCTTTGCTAGCATTTTTATCTAAAATTTTGCCTTGCGTTTGTTCGCTTGTATTTTGCTCTTTTTTTTGCTTGTTCTCGTCGCCGCATCCAAAAAATGCAAAAATGCAAAGTGATGTTATAATTGCTCGTTTTAATGTCATAAATTTCCTTTTGAATAAGATTTCAGGATTATACAAGAAAGAGCATAAAATGAGCGTTAATTTAGAAAAAAATGAATTTAGAAAAAATGCAAGAGCAAATTTGATAAAACTTACTAAATTTAAGGCCAAATGCTCGCACTATAAAGCTACAAAAACGCTTTTGAAATTGATAAATTTTACAAATTCTAAGAAAGTATTGTTTTATTTGCCACTTAACTACGAAGTCGATGTGCTTAAAATAAGGCGAAATTTATCACGTAAATGTGAAATTTTTGCCCCTTTTATGGTAGGTCTTAGCTTAAAGATGGTAAGATTGCGACTGCCATTTATAACTTATAAATTTAACGTCAGACAGCCATCTGGCAAAAAAATGAATAATGTTAGACTTGATATGGCAGTAGTTCCAGCGATTGGGGTTGATGGAGCTATGGCTAGGATAGGGCATGGAAAAGGATTTTATGATAGATTTTTTGACTCTTTGCCTATTAAGCCAAAACGGATAGTTTTTCTTGAGATAAAAGACTTTTATACCAAAGATGTGCTTTCAAATACACAAGACGCGGTAGCAGACTTTTATATAACCCCAAATAAAAATTATATAAAAAGAGGAATAAATGATAGAGGTTTTAATAGGCTTAGGAGCCGGTGTGGCGGGCGTTGGAGCAGGGTATCTATACGCTAAAAAGATAAATGATGCAAACTACAACATCTTCTTAGAACAAGCAAAAGCAAAAGCAAAAGCAATAGAATACGAAGCTGAACTAACGCTTAAAAATTCTAAAATTTCAGTACAAGAGGCTGAATTTGAGGCTAAAAAAAAATACGATGACAAGACGACAAAGCTTCAAAAAGAGTATGCAAGTAAATTTGATGAACTAGCCAAAAAAGAGAAAATTTTGCTAAATGAGCAAGAGCTTTTAAACGAAAGTAAAGAGCTTTTTGAAAAGGATAAGCAAGACGCAAAGATAACTTACGAAGAGGGCTTAAATTTAAAAGCGACTTATCAAAACAAGGTAGAAGAAGCGATAAGAGTGCTTGAGCATGCTGCTGGCTTAACAGAAGAAGAGGCAAAAGAGGTCGTACTTAAAAAGGTCGAGGAGAAGTCTCGTGCGGATATTGCTCACATAGTCAGAAAATACGAAGAAGAAGCCAAAAGAGAGGCTAAAAAGAGGGTTAATTACATTTTGGCGCAGGCTACGTCGAGATTTGCTGGAGAATTTGCGGCTGAGCGTCTGATAAATGTCGTAAATATTAAAAACGATGAGCTAAAAGGTAGGATCATTGGCAAAGAGGGACGTAACATCAAGACCCTTGAAATGGTGCTTGGCGTTGATATTATCATTGATGACACACCACATGCGATCATCTTAAGCAGCTTTAACCTTTACAGACGTGCGATCGCAACAAGAGTGATCGAGCTTTTGGTAGAGGATGGAAGAATCCAGCCTGCGAGGATAGAAGATCTTCACAAGAAAGTGACTGAAGAATTTGAGCAAAGCATACAAGAAGAGGGCGAAAACATCGTCATGGATCTTGGTCTAAATAAAATTCATCCAGAGATCGTAAAACTAATAGGCAAGCTTAAATTTAGAGCGAGCTACGGTCAAAATGCCTTGGCTCACAGCCTTGAAGTAGCTCACCTTGCTGGTATCATCGCAGCTGAGTGTGGTGGAGATGAGAAGCTTGCAAAAAGAGCTGGCATACTTCACGATATCGGTAAGGCGCTAACTCACGAGTACGAGGGCAGTCACGTTGATCTTGGAGCAGAAATTTGTAAACGCTATAAAGAGCATCCAGTAGTCATTAACGCCATCTATGCTCACCACGGCCACGAAGAGGCAACAAGTATAGAAAGTGCGGCTGTTTGCGCAGCTGACGCACTAAGTGCGGCTCGTCCAGGTGCAAGGCGTGAGGTGCTTGAGAGCTTCTTAAAGCGTGTCGAAGAAATCGAAAATATCGCAAAAAGCAAAGATGGCATCAAGCAAGCTTATGCGATCAACGCTGGCCGTGAAATTCGCGTCATTGCAAATGCCAAGCTCATAAACGACGATGAGGCCGTACTTGTAGCAAAAGAGATAGCTCAAGAGATCGAGAGCAAGGTGCAGTATCCTGGTGAGATAAAAGTAAGCGTCATCAGAGAGACTCGCGCTGTTGATTTTGCAAAATAACGGCAAAATATGAAATTTCTTTTTTCAATTTTATTATTTTTCTCACTTGGCTTTGCCAGCGAGGAGCTTGTGCTGGACTCGGCAAACTCGTTTATAACAACTATGAGAGGCGCTAGAAACGCTCCTATAAAAGAGCTAATCGAGCAGTCAAAAGCGACGATCATCTTTCCAAGTGTTAAAAAGGTCGGTTTTGTAGTTGGTGGTATGGGTGGAGATGGCATTATGGTTGTTGGTAACATTAACTCGCCAAGTGAAATTTTACCAGTTAGCATAAGTGGCGGTAGCATCGGTATACAGCTTGGTTATGAAGATAGTTCGCTTGTGCTTTTTATATTTAAAGATAGCATTATCCACGATATTAAAGATGCCAAGATCACGCTTGATACAAAGCTTTCAGTAGCTTTTGGTGACATTGGACGCAATTACAGTAAAGTAAGCGATTTTAAATTTTCAAGTGATATTTACGCATATGCCGCAAATGATGGTTTCTTTGCGGGAGCTAGCTTTGGTGGAGCAGTCATCAGTGCAAGGGAAGAAATTTTAAAGCAAAGTGGCTATGCCTATGAACAGCTAATAGCCTCTGCATCTAAACTTTTAGGAGATTAATGCAAGATATCATAAACTCAGTTTCAACATACGGCTATATTGTATTGTTTTTTTATAGCCTTGGTGGCGGCATGGTTGCATTAATCGCCGCTGGAATTTTAAGTTTTGCCGGTAAGATGGATATCACTCTTAGTATAATTGTCGCTGCTGTGGCAAATACAATCGGCGACACGTTAATTTTTTATGTCGCAAGATTTAATAAAAACTCACTTATGCCTTATATCAAAAATCATAAAAGAAAGCTTGCTTATGCAGGAATTTTGGCCAAAAAACACGGCGATAAGATAATATTTATCAAAAAATTTATCTACGGAGTTAAAACTTTGGTTCCTATCGCGCTTGGACTTACGAAGTATTCATTTTATAAATTTAGCATTATAAATTTGATCTCGTCAGTACTTTGGGCGGTCATTATCGGATTTGCTAGCTTTAAAGCGGGTGATTATTTTGTAGGTGCAAGCGACTATCTTGGCGAGCATGGATATATTATGCCTCTTGCTATGGTTTGTTTGTTGCTTGGAATTTGGTTTTTTTTACAACATATTACAAAAAGGAGAAAAGCATGAAAAAGGTGATATCTGCTTTAATCGTGGTTATCGTGGTGGCCATTGGAGCGGTTTATTTTGCTTCAAATGAGGTGGAGAAAAACTATCAAAGGATAGTGAATGATCTAAACAATATTAAGGGCTTTAAAATTTCTAATAACAATTACAAAAAAGGTTTTTTTGGTTCAAAAGGATCATTTGATTTTAGTGTTTCAAAAGATCTTTTGGAAAATATATTTGGTAAAAATGTAAATGAGGATTTGGTTTTTAAAGTAGAAAATGAAATTTCTCATACAGCGCTTGCTTTTATAGATGGCTTTGAAATAGACTCAAAAATTTCTATTCAAAACGATATGATTAAAAATATTATCGCAACATTTATGGGTTCAAATGTCATTGCAACAACTAAAACAAAAGTCAGCCTAACTGGCGATAAAGATGTGGATATTAAATTTAGTAATATTGAATTTAACGATAAGCAGAAAACTGCCGTTAATACAAAAGATATAAAGATTGGTATGACGCTTGATTCAAAAGATAGTATAAACAGCTTAAAAATTGAAGCAGATAAGATTGTTTTGAAAGATTTTAGTGAGTACAACAAAGTTGATCTAAATATCGAAGGGTTTTATATTGACTCAAGCTATAAAGAGCCAGTTAAGATTTCAAAAATTTTAGAGAGTCAGCTTGTACCTTATCTAGCAAAAGTTAAATTTAAAAGGGTGTCTTTCGCATCTAATGATATAAGTAATATTTTGATAGATGACTTTAAGTATGACTCAAAATTTGAAATCTCAAATGATCTTGGAAGATCGGACGATGTTATAAAAATAGGTATAGTAGCAGTTGATAAAGTAAAATATACAGATTTTGTCTTTGATAGCAAAATCGCAAATATCAATGTGCCTGCATTAAATAATGTATTAGACAAGCTTAATAATTTAAATAATGAAGAAAATTATAATGTTTTAGCTGGATTAAATTTTGATGAGATAATAGATCAAATCTTAGAAAAGAATCCAAGCATAAAAATAGATACATTAAGCTTTAAAAAAGGAGATAAGGCTTTAAAGCTAAATTTGGATGCAGCAGTAAATGGCTTTAAAAAGGGAACAAATCAGTCAGAAATTTTTGATAAATTATCTCTTAGTGGAAAAATAAGCGTCGACGAAAGTCTAGCGAATTTTTTTGATACATTAGTGCCAGAAGTAGCTTTTGTTGAGCCTACTTTGATATCTACTGGATATTTTAAAGAAGAGGACAAAAAAGTAATAAGTGAATTTAAATATGATCCAAACAAAAAAGATATTATATTTAATGGAAAAGTTGGACTTCAAAATTTCTTTATGGGTTTTTAAAAAATTAGCCTGATTTTTATCTGCATTTAAGCATCACTTCTATATACTTCACTTTCTGTTTTGCAAAACGCAGAGCAGAAAGTTCTTTTAACTTACAATTGTTAAACTATTAGTCAATCTTTGAAATCTAAACAAGTGATCGATTGAGCCAGTCTATTATTTTATAATTTATAATAGATTAGACAAACTAATAAATAAAACTAAAAGTTTTTTTGATTAAAAACTTCATAATAAAATCCTATCAAATAAATTTTGCTAGGTAATTAATATGGAGAGTTTGATCCTGGCTCAGAGTGAACGCTGGCGGCGTGCCTAATACATGCAAGTCGAACGGACAAGTAAGAGCTTGCTCTTATGAGTTAGTGGCGCACGGGTGAGTAATGTATAGCTAATCTGCCCTACACTAGAGGACAACAGTTGGAAACGGCTGCTAATACTCTATAATCCTGTCTTACATAAGTTAGATAGGGAAAGTTTTTCGGTGTAGGATGAGGCTATATTGTATCAGCTAGTTGGTGAGGTAATGGCTCACCAAGGCTATGACGCATAACTGGTCTGAGAGGATGATCAGTCACACTGGAACTGAGACACGGTCCAGACTCCTACGGGAGGCAGCAGTAGGGAATATTGCTCAATGGGGGAAACCCTGAAGCAGCAACGCCGCGTGGAGGATGACACTTTTCGGAGCGTAAACTCCTTTTGTTAGGGAAGAATAATGACGGTACCTAACGAATAAGCACCGGCTAACTCCGTGCCAGCAGCCGCGGTAATACGGAGGGTGCAAGCGTTACTCGGAATCACTGGGCGTAAAGGACGCGTAGGCGGATTATCAAGTCTCTTGTGAAATCCTATGGCTTAACCATAGAACTGCTTGGGAAACTGGTAATCTAGAGTGAGGGAGAGGCAGATGGAATTGGTGGTGTAGGGGTAAAATCCGTAGAGATCACCAGGAATACCCATTGCGAAGGCGATCTGCTGGAACTCAACTGACGCTAATGCGTGAAAGCGTGGGGAGCAAACAGGATTAGATACCCTGGTAGTCCACGCCCTAAACGATGTATACTAGTTGTTGCTAAGCTAGTCTTGGCAGTAATGCACCTAACGGATTAAGTATACCGCCTGGGGAGTACGGTCGCAAGATTAAAACTCAAAGGAATAGACGGGGACCCGCACAAGCGGTGGAGCATGTGGTTTAATTCGAAGATACGCGAAGAACCTTACCCGGACTTGATATCTAACAAATCATCTAGAGATAGAAGAGTGTCTGCTTGCAGAAATGTTAAGACAGGTGCTGCACGGCTGTCGTCAGCTCGTGTCGTGAGATGTTGGGTTAAGTCCCGCAACGAGCGCAACCCACGTCATTAGTTGCTAACAGTTCGGCTGAGCACTCTAATGAGACTGCCTTCGTAAGGAGGAGGAAGGTGTGGACGACGTCAAGTCATCATGGCCCTTATGTCCGGGGCGACACACGTGCTACAATGGCATATACAATGAGAAGCAATATCGCGAGATGGAGCAAATCTATAAAATATGTCCCAGTTCGGATTGGAGTCTGCAACTCGACTCCATGAAGCCGGAATCGCTAGTAATCGTAGATCAGCCATGCTACGGTGAATACGTTCCCGGGTCTTGTACTCACCGCCCGTCACACCATGGGAGTTGATTTCACTCGAAGCCGGAATACTAAATTAGTTACCGTCCACAGTGGAATCAGCGACTGGGGTGAAGTCGTAACAAGGTAACCGTAGGAGAACCTGCGGTTGGATCACCTCCTTTCTAGAGTACATATAGATATTCTCTCACAAGATATCTATAAGAAAGATATTCTCAATCATCCTTGTTTAGTTTTGAAAGATTGATAGACCTATAGGGGCCTATAGCTCAGCTGGTTAGAGTGCACCCCTGATAAGGGTGAGGTCACAAGTTCAAGTCTTGTTAGGCCCACCAGAGAATTTAATTGGGGAATTAGCTCAGCTGGGAGAGCGCCTGCTTTGCACGCAGGAGGTCAGCGGTTCGATCCCGCTATTCTCCACCATAAAATAGTTTAACTATATTAAGTCTAATTAGAGAGCTTAAAAATTAAACTTTCTAATTAGACTTTTGTCTAAATGTTCTTTTAATTAATATTGTTAATAGTCACAAGCAAGTTTTAAAAACAATTTTACAGGACTTGTTAAAGATTTAAATTTCTATTCTCTTTGCATTTAATGCAAAAGTTTGACATCACAATCTATTTAGGATTTAAAACTTATCTAAATAGTAGTCAATGCTTTCCGTCTTGAGAGCTAGAATTTAAATATAGTAACATAAAGTTATCTTTAACAAGGAAGTGATGCGAATTAGAATAATCTAATATAGAAAAGGTAAGCTACAAAGAGCAAGTGGTGGATGCCTTGGCTAGTAGAGGCGATGAAAGACGTGCCAGGCTGCGATAAGTCTCGGGGAGCCGTCAAGGGGCTTTGATCCGGGAATTTCTGAATGGGGCAACCCAGTTAAGCGCGAGCTTAACTACCTAATATGGAGCGAACGAGGGGAATTGAAACATCTTAGTACCCTCAGGAAAAGAAATCAAAAGAGATTACGCTAGTAGCGGCGAGCGAACGCGTAAGAGGGCAAACCGTTAGTTTACTAACGGGGTTGTAGGACTGCAATATAGACTAAACTTAGCTAATAGAATAATCTGGAAAGATTAAGCATAGAGGGTGATACTCCCGTATATGAAAGCTTTGTTTTACTTAGCAGTATCCTGAGTAGGGCGGAACACGTGATATTCTGTCTGAAGCTGGGTAGACCACTATCCAACCCTAAATACTACTACTAGACCGATAGTGCACAAGTACCGTGAGGGAAAGGTGAAAAGAACTGAGGTGATCAGAGTGAAATAGAACCTGAAACCATTTGCTTACAATCATTCAGAGCCCTATGATTTATCAGGGTGATGGACTGCCTTTTGCATAATGAGCCTGCGAGTTGTGATGTCTGGCAAGGTTAAGGAAACCCGGAGCCGTAGCGAAAGCAAGTCTTAATAGGGCGTTTAGTCAGACGTTGCAGACCCGAAACGATGTGATCTATCCATGAGCAGGTTGAAACCGGTGTAAGAGCCGGTGGAGGACCGAACCCGCTAGCGTTGAAAAGCTATGGGATGACTTGTGGATAGGGGTGAAAGGCCAATCAAACATCGTGATAGCTGGTTCTCTCCGAAATATATTTAGGTATAGCGTCATGTAGTAACACTGGGGGGTAGAGCACTGAATGGGCTAGGGCATACACCAATGTACCAAACCCTATCAAACTCCGAATACCTAGTGTGTAATCATGGCAGTCAGGCGGCGAGTGATAAAATCCGTCGTCGAGAGGGGAACAACCCAGACTAACAGCTAAGGTCCCTAAATCTCATTTAAGTGGAAAACGATGTGGAGTTACTTAAACAACCAGGAGGTTGGCTTAGAAGCAGCCATCCTTTAAAGAAAGCGTAATAGCTCACTGGTCTAGTGATTCTGCGCGGAAAATATAACGGGGCTAAAATGAGTACCGAAGCTTTAGACTTAGTTTTACTAAGTGGTAGGAGAGCGTTGTATTTGCGTTGAAGGTATACCGGTAAGGAGTGCTGGAGCGAATACAAGTGAGCATGCAGGCATGAGTAGCGATAATTGGGGTGAGAATCCCCAACGCCGTAAACCCAAGGTTTCCTACGCGATGCTCGTCATCGTAGGGTTAGCCGGGTCCTAAGCAAAGTCCGAAAGGGGTATGCGATGGAAAATTGGTTAATATTCCAATGCCAACTATAATGTGCGATGGAAGGACGCTTAGAGTTAAGCAAGCTAGCGGATGGTAGTGCTAGTCGAAAGGTGTAGGTTAAGATCCAGGCAAATCCGGATCTTTTTAAGCCGAGACCCCATAGGCGTTTGAAGTTCTTCGGAATGGATAGCGAATTGCCGATACTGTCGAGCCAAGAAAAGTTTCTAAGTTTAGTTATAGTTGCCCGTACCGTAAACCGACACAGGTGGGTGGGATGAGTATTCTAAGGCGCGTGGAAGAACTCTCTTCAAGGAACTCTGCAAAATAGCACCGTATCTTCGGTATAAGGTGTGCCTAACTTTGTGAAGGATTTACTCCGTAAGCATTGAAGGTTACAACAAAGAGTCCCTCCCGACTGTTTACCAAAAACACAGCACTCTGCTAACTCGTAAGAGGATGTATAGGGTGTGACGCCTGCCCGGTGCTCGAAGGTTAATTGATGACGTTAGCTCTGCGAAGCGTTTGATCGAAGCCCGAGTAAACGGCGGCCGTAACTATAACGGTCCTAAGGTAGCGAAATTCCTTGTCGATTAAATATCGACCTGCATGAATGGCGTAACGAGATGGGAGCTGTCTCGAAGAGGGATCCAGTGAAATTGTAGTGGAGGTGAAAATTCCTCCTACCCGCGGCAAGACGGAAAGACCCCGTGGACCTTTACTACAGCTTGACACTGCTATTGGGATAAAAATGTGCAGGATAGGTGGGAGGCTTTGATCCATAGACGCCAGTTTATGGTGAGCCATTGTTGAGATACCACTCTTTTTTATTCTGATAGCTAACTAGCTTGAGTTATCCTCAAGTAGGACAATGTCTGGTGGGTAGTTTGACTGGGGCGGTCGCCTCCCAAAATGTAACGGAGGCTTACAAAGGTTGGCTCAGAACGGTTGGAAATCGTTCGTAGAGTATAAAGGCATAAGCCAGCTTAACTGCGAGACATACACGTCAAGCAGAGACGAAAGTCGGTCTTAGTGATCCGGTGGTTCTGTGTGGAAGGGCCATCGCTCAAAGGATAAAAGGTACCCCGGGGATAACAGGCTGATCTCCCCCAAGAGCTCACATCGACGGGGAGGTTTGGCACCTCGATGTCGGCTCATCGCATCCTGGGGCTGGAGCAGGTCCCAAGGGTATGGCTGTTCGCCATTTAAAGCGGTACGCGAGCTGGGTTCAGAACGTCGTGAGACAGTTCGGTCCCTATCTGCCGTGGGCGCAAGAAGATTGAGGAGAGTTGACCCTAGTACGAGAGGACCGGGTCGAACCAACCACTGGTGTACGAGTTGTTCTGCCAAGAGCACCGCTCGGTAGCTATGTTGGGATGTGATAACTGCTGAAAGCATCTAAGCAGGAAGCCAACTCCAAGATGAATCTTCTTTTAAGAGCTCATATAGACTATGTGTTTGATAGGCTGGGTGTGTAATGGATGAAAGTCCTTTAGCTGACCAGTACTAATAGCTCGTCTGCTTATCTTTTAATAAGCATCACTTCCTTGTTAAGGATAAAAACTTAATAAGATATGTTTTTATAAAACTTTGTTTATGACTTTTAACTTTATCAAGTAGTGTTAAATAAGAGATTTATATGATATATCTTTTATTTAACACTGCCCGTGACTATACAGACGAGGAAACGCCTTGCTCCATCTCGAACCAAGAAGCTAAGCTCGTCCTGGCTGATGATACTCTCCCTTACTGGGATGTTGGAAAAGTAGGTCGTTGCGGGCTTTGTTAATTTTTAATCTTCTTTATCTAAACAATCTTCTTTTAGTATTATTTTTTTAATTTATAACAAAATATCAAATCTTACATTTATTTATATTTTTAAATAATCAGACTTTTTATCTTTACATTTATAAATATCTTTTAGCTTATGCTTTTATACGAATATTGACTAAAAACACCAAATATGATAGACTCCAAACCCAAATTTACCCAAAAAGGACAAAAATGAAAAAGATTATATTCTCACTATTAGCAGCAGCTTCTACATTACTAGCAGCCATAAATTTAAACACCGCCACAAAAGAAGAGTTAATGAGCTTAGATGGTATAGGTTCTTCAAAGGCAGATGCAATAATAGAGTATAGAAAAGCGAATAAATTTAACTCAATAGAAGACATAAAAAATGTAAATGGTATAGGTGATAAGACATTTGAAAATCTAAAATCAGATATATCAGTATCAGGCACTACAAAGATAGATGACACAAAATCAAAAATAAAATCTAAAAAAAATGAGATAAAAGAAAAAGCAAGTAAAAAGAGTGATGAAGTAAAAGAGAAAAAAGATAGTGCAAAAGATAATAGTATAAAAGAGATAAAAGATAAGAAAGAAAAGCTAAAAGATAAAGCAGAGAAAAAGAGTAAATCTAAAAAAGAGAAAAGCAAAGAGTAATAAAAGCTAGAAATTTATAAAAATTCTTACATAAAGTATATAAAAATAGTTAGGAGTACATGGTGCTCCTAATAAATAAAATAGATTGGTTTTTTATATATCTGCCCACTTTTTAATTCTATAACTTAGTTTACCTACTTTTAAATTTTATAAATTAATAAGTTCATCTAATAGATCTTGTAAAGTAATGCTTCTTAGTTCACTTTCTAAAGCTTCTTGTGCTTTTAGGAAGTGGTTGGTTAAGAGGCCTTCGATCTTGCCACCAAGCGGGCAGGCTTTAGGTGAGTCAGAGTGGATCTTAAAAAGTTTTTCTTTATCATTTACTGCGTTAAAAATTTGAAGGAGGGTTA